>CAJBIL010000146.1 GCA_903953145.1 uncultured beta proteobacterium | reverse complement strand
CTGAAACCCTTCGGCAGGACATGCAGCAAGATCAGACGCAGAAACTCCACGCCGCTCAACGTGCGGGTTTCCATCCTTTTGGTTTCGCTGTTCTGGTAGCGGAACGTGACGTTGCCATCTTGGTTTGCCACGATGTTTTTCTCGGGCAACACCCCGCGATACAAATACCGCCCCAGATACACCAAGGCCTTCTGACCAGAACCCACCGCCTTGCAATCCACCACCCACTCTTCGGGATATTGCGCGGGCAGTTTCAATCCCGCCTGTTTGATGCCGCCCAGCATCTTGGCGCGGAATACTTTGGCCAACGCCTTGTGGTCGAACAGAAAGCCGCTGTCTTTGTTGCGCCACAAGCGCTGCCTGGCATCGAACGCGACCGACGGCATCACCAGATGCACATGCGGATGAAAGCCCAGCCTGCGGTTGTGCGTGTGCAACACCGTCACCGCACCCGTCGTGCCGCGCAGCTTCTTGTCGTTCTGGCTAAAAGTGTTCACCGTGGCCCATGCACTGGCGATGGTGAGCTCGTACAGCACTTTCTGGTTGTGCCAAGCCAGCGACCTAAATTGCGCAGGCAAGGTGAACGTGATCATGAAATATTCACCCGGCACCAGCCGCTGCAACTGCTTGTCGATCCAGCGCTGCGACTCGAAAGCTTGGCAATGCGGGCAGTGCCGGTTGCCGCAAGAGTGTGGCATCCAGTTCGTTTGGTCGCACCCATCACAGGACAGCAGCATCTTCGGCGCACTGGCGCTACGGCACTGTTGAAACGCGCTCAACGCTTTGCGCTGGCCCGGCAGCAATTCTGCGCCGTATTGTTCGAGCAGGTCGGGCGTGTACTGGGTCACAATATCGTTGAGGCGCATCAGACCACCCCGTTCCAGTCAACCTTGATCTGGCTCATCAGGTTGTTGATGTATTCCTCGGCAAATTCTTTGCGCCCTTCGGTGAGGTGGGTGTAGCGGCTGGTGGTGATCACCGAGCCGTGACCGAGAATTTTTTGCACTTCGAGCAGGTCGACGCCCGCTTCGATCAGGTGTGTGGCGTAGCTGTGCCTCAGGCTATGCGGCGTAATTCTTTTTTTAAGCCAATATCTGCCGTGACCTGGCGCAACGCTTGTTGCACGCCGCCACGATCCATGTGCGTCGTGGCGCTGGACGCGCCTTTGAGGCCTTTCTGGCGGCTCGGGAACATCAGCGTCGGGTTGCGGTGGACTTTCCAAAACTCGCGCAATACGTTCAGTGCGTTGGCGGGCAGCGGCACCAGCCGGTCGCGGTTGCCTTTGGCGTCGCGCACATGCACCCGCATCCGGTCCGCATCAATATCGCCTACCCGCAACTGCAACCCTTCCTCCAAGCGCAGCCCCATGCTGTACAGGATAAAAAAGAACACCTTGTAACTAAGCACCCGCGTCGCGTCCACGATCTGCTGCAACTGCCTTGTCGTCACAATATCCGGCAGGCGCGACACCTTGGGCGCTTTGGTCAGATCGGCACCGGGCCAGGGTTTGTCCAGCACGTAGGCGTAGTAAAATTGCAGCCCGTACAAGTCGTGTTTGAGCGTGCTCCACGACAGTTTCTCTAGAATCTGCGCGAAGTAATCGGTCAGCTGATCGCGGCTCAGGTCATCAATCAGATAATCAAAATGCGCCGCTGCCCGGCGCACGCCGTGGCTGTAAGACTCGACCGTCTTGGGCCGCATGCCGCGCAGCTTCAAGCGTTTTAAAAGGGTCTCGTAATGCCGCGCAAACGGCTGTGGGAATTCGTGTTTCATAAATTTTATCCTCATGCTAAAGTGCAAAAAATCCCTTGCGGGGCCGAGGAGAATTATGAATTTGAATCAAATTGGTGGGGGGCATTTCTCCGCGATAGCGGCTTCGTCCAACGATTAAGGTTAGATCGTGATCGCGAAGCGAGCCGCGATCTGAACCGTTTGTTGGACGAGCCCGGTGGGACTCACAAAGGCTATGCAAATATCTCTTCATCCCTGCCTCGCACCGAGGGGCTAAGACGCCCCGAATATTTTTAAAAGCCACTTTCAGTATCGAAGCACCATAAATTTCAGTGCAAAAAGTGGCTGTTTTATTCGCTTTCAGCCGATTTTAGGATGAGTGAAGCCGCACCTGCTGGTTGCAGCAGGTTTGCGGGGCGCGCCGGTTTACATGGCCGTCTCCCTGATCGGCGCCAGGCTGCGCAAGGCAACCCCCAAGCACCTCACCCTAGTGCGCACAATGCGCATCGGCTTGCCGCAGCAAGTGCAGCTCACCACCGGTCGCGGTCTGGGCGGAACAACCACCCGTTTGATTAACTGCACCAGCTTGACCAACTTGCTATTGGGATGCAGAAAGCCGAAATTGCGCGCCCGCCTGAAACCCTTCGGCAGGACATGCAGCAAGATCAGACGCAGAAACTCCACGCCGCTCAACGTGCGGGTTTCCATCCTTTTGGTTTCGCTGTTCTGGTAGCGGAACGTGACGTTGCCATCGCGGTTTGACACGATGTTCTTTTCGGGCAGTACCCCGCGATACAAATAGCGCCCCAGATACACCAAAGCCTTCTGGCCGGAACCCACCGCCTTGCAATGCGCCACCCACTCTTCGGGATATTGCGCGGGCAGTTTCAATCCCGCCTGTTTGATGCCGCCCAGCATCTTGGCGCGGAATACTTTGGCCAACGCCTTGTGGT
>CAJBIL010000145.1 GCA_903953145.1 uncultured beta proteobacterium | reverse complement strand
CTGCTCGTCAGCGCAAACCGGCATTACGCTGCGCGCGCGCCAAGCGTGATGACATATTGGTTCCCCACGTTGAACGCGTCTGGCAAGCCAACATGCGAGTCTATGGCGCTGACAAGGTCTGGCTGTTGCCGGCGACGTAAATCCGTAGAAATCTGGCGGCAGTAAATGGCGGTGGTATTTGGCGAGGGTGTAAACGAAACAGGGGCCACGTGGCCCCTGATTAACGCGAAGAAATGGGTGGGTCAGAACGGCTGATCGGTCACATCAACAGCGCGAAGCGTCACCCGTTCCTCACAGTATTTTTCGAGCAAGATGGATTCGTAGTGACGCCAAATCCGGTCACGCAGATCATCGAGCAACTCGACCACTGCCATGGCCTGATCGGGTGACCACTGCGGATCAATGAGCAGATCAATCCCGCGCTGCAAGCCCGATGGTTGATGGACACGGTTCATGACGTCTTGCTCTTGCGCTTTTTGGACTTCGCCGCAGCCCGTTCCTGAGCCTCCTTGTGCCGATACGAATCGCCCTTGATTGAAATGATTTCCGCGTGATGCACCAAGCGATCGATCATCGCCACGACACAACTGGCATTCGGAAACACCTCCGACCACTCCGAGAAGGACTTGTTCGTCGTGATCACCGTGCTCTTCTTCTCGTGGCGGCGGTTGATCAACTCAAAGAGCAAATCGGCATGCCGGTTGGAATAAGACTGGTACCCCACCTCATCAATCACCAATAAATCAGGCGATGCATACCGACGTAACCGGTAACGCAGCGCCGAATCACTGTCCAGACCCGCCAGATCGCCCAGCAATTGACCGGCGCTGGCAAACAACACGTTATGGCCTTGCAAGATTGCCTGATGCGCGATGTTTTGCGCAATCATCGTCTTGCCCAGTCCACTGGGGCCGACCAGAATCGCATTGGTCGCTGAGCTCAGAAACTCTAACGTCATCAGTTCCGCAATCCCCCGTTGATCGCACTGCGTGGGCCAGGCCCAATCGAAATCGGCCAGCGGCTTGAAGCGGCCAATGTGTGCGCAGCGCAAGCGCCGCTCCAGCGAACGACGGGCCCGCTCGGTTTCCTCCCAGTCCAGCAAGGACGCCAGCCAGGCTTGGTCAGCACAGTCCGTCCAGTGCGCCAGCACCCCGTGCAATTGCAGGGCCGTCGCACGTTGTCGGTTATCAGCAGTTGTCATCATCGGTCTCCATCAACTGGTCATAGTCATTCAGGCTGTGCGGGCGCACCGGCACATCGCGGCGCTTGACATGCTCGGGCAGCGGAATGGCCAGTGGGGGTGGTGCCGCCTTGGCGTGCCGCTGTCGTTCCAGCGCCAAACGCACCGCATTCGGATGCGGCGCTTGGCGCGCCAGTGCGTCGGCAATGGCCGCCTCCAACGTTGATACGCCGTAACTTTCCAGCATTTCCGTCAGGGCCCGCACCGTGCGCCCCAACGGCTCGCCTCGTTCCGTCGCCTGCGTCAGCAGTTCGCGGCACGCTGGCACGGCCTTGATCAACTGATCCGTGCTCCGATGCGCACTGGCCTGATGCTTGTGAGCCACCAACGTGGCGACATGCTCGGGAATCTCGATTTGCTGCCGCCGGTCATAACTGCGCAGGTGCGTGGCGATGACCGTCTGGCCATCCAGAATCCGCACTTCCTTCGGGTTCGCCGCGACAGTGAGCGTGCGCGCCACACAGGTGTGCGGAATCGAGTAGTCGTTGAGATCAAAGCGCACATACGGTGTTTTGCCGGCGGTCACTGCCTTGATCTCATCGGTGGGAAAGACATCGCCCGGCAAGGCCAGCAAACGCGCTTGCTCCTGCGCGAAGGCTTCACTGACGGTCAGCGTGTCATCGTCCGGGCAGCGTCGCTCGCCGGCGGGGCCCCGTACCCAGGCGTCGGCTTGGGCATTGAGGTCGTCGATATCCGAGAACGTGCGGCCGGCAAAGAAGGCATCGCGGATATAGCGGATGGCGCGCTCCACGCGCCCCTTCTCGTTGCCGCGCGCCACGGCCACCGGACGTGGCTCGAAATGGTAGTGGCCGGCCAGGGCCAGCAAGGTCGGATTGAAACGAATGACGGTGCCATGACGTTCCAGCACGGCGCTCTTGAGGTTGTCGTACAGCGCCACACGCGGACAGCCACCCCATGCGGTGAGTGCGCCCACATGACCACGTAAAAAGTTCTCCATGTGTGCCCCTAAGTAAAAGCGCAGGAAGATCTGGCGTGACCACGACAGCACGGCAACAAAGGCCATGAGTGGCCGATGAGCGCCACCGACGTCCAAATGACCAAAGTGCCCCCAGTCGATCTGCATCTGTTCACCGGGCAAGGTGCGCAGACGCAGGTAGGCTTCACTTTTTTGGCGGGGCCGATGACGGGCGATCAGGTGGCGAAAGTGATCGGGGCGCCCGGGATAGCCGCGATCCTTGACCATGGCGTATAGACGGCTGGCGCGCAGGCGCGGGAACTGGGTCAGGGTGTCGAGGATAAACGGCAGGTAGAGGTCAATGGCACTGGGACGCTGCGCAGACCCTGCGAGCGGCAAACCGGCCTGGGCAAGCACGCGCGCCACGCTGTCACGATGGATGTTGAGTTGGGCGGCAATGGTGCCAATGGGCCAGCGTTCGGCATGGTGGTAGCGCAGGATTTGTGCTTCAGTTTCGAGGGTGAGGGCCATGGGTTCTCCGGTAGGGTGGGATTCGACGAACCGAGGGGCGAAGGAAATCCTGCCGTACCCACGCCGATAAGGGGCGCTGGCAACGGCAGCAGTGCCCGGGCAGCACCGTTATCGGTGCTGACGGTTCAGACGGGAGTTGATCAGCCGGGGTGGGGGCGGGGGAACCCTGATGCGTCACTTTCTGTTGTCGGGCCCGGTAACGACGCTGTCGTTCGGCGTGAGCATGACGGCCCGGACGACTGGTTTGATAGCGCGCGCCAGCGGCACGCATGGCACCTTGGCGAGCGGTCTTGGCGCAGACCTTCGTGCAGTAGCGGTTGCCGCGATCGCAATGGCTGCAAATCAGTACGGCGGTACGGCAGCCGGCGCACAGGAAGCGTCTTCCAGAAGTATCCATGGGCAATTACGGCCAATGGACTGCGGACAACGACGTGCGCTTCGTGAAATACTATGCAGGCAACGTGGTCCTCGTCAGGGGACTTCGGGGCGCGACAGCGGATCTGACTTGGCGGTTTGGCCCGGTGTCGCGCCTGCGTTTCCACCGGCCGGGCTGCTTTTTACTCCATCACCTTCACCCTGCCGCACTTCGTTTGCCAGGCGACGATTGCTGCGCAATCGTCCGCCGGAAGCCCTGCGGGCGGCAAAGCGTAAAACCGGCATAGTTATGCCTGCAATTCAAAAACTAAAATCAACCCACCAACTCGCTACGCCGAACTGCAAACGCCAAATTTGTACGG
>CAJBIL010000144.1 GCA_903953145.1 uncultured beta proteobacterium | reverse complement strand
TCACCTCGGAAACCCGCGCCAGATCTTCCAGCGCGCTGGTTTCCAGCACCTCCAGTTCGAGCTTGCCTGGTCGCACTTCGGGGTAGGCGGCCAGCAGCGCTTGCAGATGCGGCACAAAATCGGCCTGCTGCAACTGGCGCGCGCCAACATTGACGCTGACCGGGATGTCCAGCCCGGCTGCACGCCACAGCGTCATCTGCTGCAATGCGGTTTCGATCACCCATTCGCCGACTTCAACGGCCAGCGGATGATCTTCAATCACCGGCAAAAATACGGCCGGCGGAAGCAGGCCTTTGTCCGGGTGATTCCAGCGAATCAGCGCTTCGGCGCCGACCACCCGACCGCTGCGCATATTCACCTTGGGCTGGTAATAGAGCACAAACTCGCGCGCTGTCAGCGCACGGCGGATGCGCTCCAGGCTTTCATGGTGGCCACGAATGCTGCGATCCTGTTCGGCATCGAATATGTGATAACGGTTCTTGCCGGCCACTTTGGCCTGATACATCGCCTGATCGGCCTGCCGCAACAGTTGATCGGCATCCACATCCTCATCGAACTGCGGGTAAAAAGTCACGCCAAGGCTGGCCGACACCTGAATTGTCAGGCCATTCACCAGCACCGGCTGCGCCGCCGCAGCAAGCAGGCGCGTCAGCATCGGCAGGCTGGCGGCAATATCGCCCAGGTCGAGCAATACCGCAACAAACTCGTCACCACCCAGGCGCGCCAGCGTATCGCCTTCGCGCAGCGCCTGCTTCATGCGCGCCGCCACGGTCATCAGCAGCTGGTCGCCAACTTCATGGCCGTGGGTGTCGTTTACCGCCTTGAAGCCATCCAGATCGAGATAAGCCACCGCCAGCATCTGCTCGCGCCGTTGCGCCTGCGCCATCGCCTGATGCAAACGGTCGGCGAGCAGGACGCGGTTGGGCAAGGTCGTCAGTGCGTCGTAATGCGCGAGGTGTTCGAGCTGCGACTGCTGCTCCTTGATCGCCGTGATGTCCGAAAACAGCGCGACGTAGCGCTGCGTCCGGCCTTGTACGTCGCGCACCGCGCTGATCGTCTGCATCGCCGCGTACACCTCGCCACTTTTGCGCCGGTTCCATACCTCGCCGTACCAATGGCCGCACTCGGCCAGATCGCGCCACATGGCGGCATAAAACGCCGGCTCCTGACGCCCGGAGCTGAGGATACGCGGGTTCTGCCCAACCACTTCATCGTGCGGGTAACTGGTGATACGGCTAAATGCCTCATTCACATCAATGATCGTGCCATCCGGCGCGGTAATCATGATCCCCTCGCGGGCATGGGTGAACACGCTGGCCGCCAGGCCAAGCTTGTCAGCCGCCAGCTTGCGCTCGCTCACATCCTGCACGGTCCCCACGCGATAGGACGGCGCGCCATTGCTGCCGAAGATGACTACCGAATCAATCTGCACCGGCACCCGCTCGCCATTGCTGCGCAGGATCTTGGCCTCAAAGCACACCTTGCCATCTGCCTCGGCCTGACGAATGGATTGCGCAAAGTGGGCCTGATCCGCCGGATCAAACACGCCGGGCGCCGGCTGGCCGATGATGGCCTCGGGCAACCGGCCGACAATCCTTGCAAATGCGGGATTACACGCAGAAATGAGATTGCTGCGTGCATCGATGATGACCATCCCGTGCGCGCAAAACTCAAAGGCATTGGCCCACTGGCGAATCGTGCGCTCCTTGCCCTGACGCTCGGCAAAATAAGTCGCCAGCGCCATGCCAACCGCCGACAGCGCGAGCATGTAAAAGAAGTAGTTGGTGAGCTGGGTCTGCGCGATATCCCTGGCGAAAAACCCCGTGCCCAGTTGCGCGCCAATCAAGCCCTGCACGGCCACCATCGCCACGATCAGCACCGTGCCATGCAGCCCCAGACGCACCGCCGCCCAGGTGACGAAGAGGAACAGCCAGTAGCCCCGCGCGATCTGGCCCAGCGAGCCATGCAACCAATCGAGGAAAACCACCTGGCCGACAAGAAACGACAGCGCAAGGATCAACACCGCCTCGCCCAGCACGCGCGGCGGCGCCCAATCCCGGGGGAAGCGCTGCCAGACCAGCACCAGCGGCATCACCACCACGATACCGAGTACCTGCCCGGTCAAGCGCTGGCTGAAACTGCGCGCCTCAAACACTGTTGTCAGCGACAACGGCAGCAGCCACACCAGCAGCGGCGTAATAATCGCGGCGAACAACCCGACGAACAATGCCAGCAAGAGAATGCGCAAATAATTACCAAGGCTGCGCAAGTTCGGATCAAACCGCCCGTCGCGCCGCAGCAACCAGAGGCCGAGGCTAACGCCCGCCGTGTGGCGCAAGGCCAGAATCAAGGCCGACTCAATCGGCGCACCGTTTAGCCACAGCCCCAGCACAGCCCCGAGAAAAACTGCCGGCAGCAGGCTGTAACCCTGAAGCAGCAACACCGCCAAGCCCGCACCGCCCGCCACCCACAAGAAACTCACCGCCCCGCTACCGGCAAACAAAAACGCCGTCAACCTGGCCAGCAGCACATAAAGCACCAGCAGGCCGAACAGCTTGCGCAGTTTTTTCGGGCTATAAGAGGGAAGCATCGGGCAACCTGATCATCATCAGCATGATAACGGCGATGTGCTGCCTGTCTTTGATCTAGATGCAGTTACCTGACGACAAATCAAATTTTCAGCGTGCATCGCTGCAAGGCGCATGGATAAACGATCTAGCAGCATGGCTTGACGGAGAGGCAAGCAGCATGCGGGTCTTCGTGCACTCAATGCGCTAGATCGCCATTTGGCGCGGGTTGCAGGCCGATGCCATTTTCAGGTCTGGGTAGAATCAAATGATGCAGCAACGCTAATCAGCGCCAGCGCCTGCTCAATGGTGCCGGGCTCGCCAAGCTCGCCAGGCCGCACCAGACGCTCGACTTCCTTGCCCTGCCGCATAAAAACAAGCGTCGGCCAAAGTTT
>CAJBIL010000143.1 GCA_903953145.1 uncultured beta proteobacterium | reverse complement strand
GCTGGCGGTGCCGGCCTTGCCCGTGCACACGCCGCTGTCATTCGCGGTGATGGCCGAAGTGCTGGCGATGACCATCGGTCTTGTCGCCGGCGTATTGCCGGCACGCAATGCCGCGCGGTTGAATCCGGTGGATGCGCTGCGGACGGAGTGACAAAAATTGCACCTTACGACTTAACTGCCATAGCTCCGATGTGGCGTCATCAAGTTTTCAGCAGCCTTAATGTAATTCCTTGATTCGCGAACATCTTGTAGCCGGGGTTGGCCACTTCAAGTGCTTGCCGCATATTGTCTGGCACTTCATCGATGAAAGTTCCGGAGAACTCTTCCACACGGAATCTCGTGCGATAAATGACCTCCATATAGTCTTCGGTAAAGTATCGGTTGATATGCGGAGAGTTGTATGTGTTGTAGATGATTTCGTCGGCGAATGCGTTGTCAAATCGCTGCGTCAACTCCTTGTGCAACTGATATCTTGGTTTGAGTAGATGCTCCCAGGGAGCAAGTATCTCTTTATAGCTGGAGAGCCCGCACTGCTCGGCGGTTTTGCAATGCATCAGATGATGCCCGGCGTACGATGACCAGACCGGAGCAAACGCGGAAAACAGCAGGCCGCCAGGCTTCAGGAAGCGATACATTGCCTCCAGCGCCTCCGGCAAACGTGCAATATGCTCAAAACAGGCGATGCTGAAAATACAGTCGTAGCGGCCGATATGGCTGTCGTCAAAGCATTCGATATTCGACATCACCGCTGAATAGCGGTGGTCGACTTTCTGTGGGCTGAGTATCGTCTGCTGGTTGGCTTCGCCCAACTCGTCGTCGTAGTCGGGAGACTCTGTGCATGTCCAGTTATTGCAGCCCAGGCAGTCAATCACGAGTTCACGCGGTAAGGCGCCGCCCACTTCCAGAATATCTTTCCCGCAGGGATCAAAATGTTTCAGAAAGTACTTCAGGTACGAGATGTGATATGTCAGCGAGTACTTTGCGCTGACTTCTTCAATCCGGTTCATCTGCGATCCCTGAAGCATTTGCGCACCCCGCTATTTCTTCCCCGCGGACGTCTGCATTTCCTTCATCTTCTGATCGTACTCGGCGCGTCGCTTGGATTCCTGTTCCTGCATCTTTTGCATGCGGTCTTTCTTGTGTTGTTCTTCCATTGCCTGATGCGCTGCCTTGGTCTTTTCATCACAGGCTTTCATCGCGTCCACGGACGAGGCGCTTTGCAGGCACGACGATTCCTGACTGAGTAAATCCTGCCGGGCTTTGATGTGTTTCAGGCGCTCCGCCTTGTGCCGCTCAAAATACTCCTTCTGCTTGGCAGCGTCCTCAGCGGCCAGCGTGGCAAGGGGGCAGAGTAGGGCTGTCGCAAGAATTAAGGGTATGCAGGTTTTCATTAGGGATCTCCTTGCGTGAGTGAGGATGGTGAGAGGGCAGACTTCAATTTGAGTATCGCTGGATTTTCTGTTTCTAGTCAATCACCATTTCGCATCAATTTGTGGCTATCTGGAACTTGCCTGCAACAGGCTTGCCACTTGCTCGCTTAACGCCAGACACGACGTCAGCCCCGGCGATTCGATGCCGAATAGATTGACCAGCCCCTTGACGCCATGCTCCGCCGGCCCCTGAATCAGGAAATCGGCTGCGGCTTCGCCCGGCGCGGTGATCTTGGGGCGAATGCCGGCGTAGGCGGGGTGCAGCGCGCCATCTTGCAGCCCCGGCCAGTAGCGCCGCACTTCGGCATAAAACGCATCAGCGCGGGCCGGGTCGACACGGTAGTCGATGGCGTCGATCCATTCCACATCCGGGCCGAAG
>CAJBIL010000142.1 GCA_903953145.1 uncultured beta proteobacterium | reverse complement strand
TTACGCGTGTGTTTGGTGAGAATTTTCTTTACACGGGTGCGCAGCGTGATGGTGTCATCGAAATGACGTTCAAAGCGGTTGACAGCCGTTTGTGCAGCGTCGATCAGCTTGAGCACCCGGTCGTTACCCTGCCGGCGCTTGTCGATTTCGCCCAGGCGATGGCGCAGTGCCTGCACCAGTGCGTCACGCCGGTCGCGGTTGGCGAGCAGGTCGTCTTCCAGATAGGGATTGCGCTGGACGACCCAGATGTCACCCAATACTTCGTAAAGCATGCGCGCCGAGCGGCCGGTGACGCGTTCGCTGCGCAGTTCATCGAGAATCGCCCAGTTTTCGGCACCGAGCAGGCGAATGACGATTTCGCGGTCCGAAAACGACGTGTAGTTGTAGGGAATTTCGCGTAAACGGGCGTTCATGAGCAATCCAGAGACTTCCAAAAAGAGAATTTTAGCCTATCGCAGTGCAACCCTGCATGGGCTTGGTAGACTTCTGAAGGATGGGAAGGTTTCCTGATGTGGCGGTGGCCGCTGGTTTTTCGGATGCCGGCTTAAGCTTGCGAGAACTGATTCCGTGATTAAGTTGCTGTACTGAGCAGCCATAATTGATGTTTAATGCACATTGATAACAGTTATCAATTTTCCGTGACTTCTTCCGATTTGAACCAGATTCCGCCAGTAAATAGCGAGCCGAATACGTTTGCCGCCGGGTTGCGTGAAGATTTGCTGCATCATGACCCGTTGCTGGGTTGTCTCGTTGAACTAACACGCCTTTATGGTCGCCCAAGTACTCGTGCAGCCCTGTCCGCAGGTTTGCCGCTTGAAGGAGGTTGCCTTACGCCTTTGCTTTTCGCGCGCGCTGCTGCACGTTCTGGTCTCTCAAGCAAAATTGTTCGCCGTGCGCTGGATGGTATTGATCAGGCGTTAATGCCCGTGATTCTTCTGCTCAAGGAGGATCAGGCTTGCGTGCTACTTGGCTGGGAGAGTGCTGACGATAACGCCGAAGCGCCTGCTGGCGGTAATGCGCGCCTGCTATTTCCCGAAGCCGGGCAGGGCGAGGTGATGATGTCTCGCGAGGACTTGGCCGAGCGTTATCTTGGCATTGCACTATTTGTCCGGCCGCGTTTCAGCTTCGATGCACGGACGCCGGAAGTTGGCAAGGTTACTCAGCGACACTGGTTTTGGGGCGCTTTGATTGAGCAAGGCCCGGTATATCGCGACGTAATCGGTGCTGCATTACTGGTGAATCTCTTTGCCCTCGTTATGCCGCTCTTTTCGATGAACGTGTACGATCGGGTGGTCCCAAACAACGCGACTGATACCTTGTGGATGCTGGCATTGGGTGTGTCGCTGGTGATCGGCATGGATTATGCAATTCGTTTGCTACGCGGCCATTTTGTTGATCTGGCCAGTGCCCGAATCGACGTTAAATTGTCGGCTTTGATCATGGAGCGTGTGCTGGGGATGCGGCTGGAAGCGCGGCCTGCCTCCGTCGGTTCATTTGCATCAAATCTGCGTTCCTTTGAATCCGTGCGCGACTTTATCGCTTCGGCGACGGTGACGGCGCTGATCGATTTCCCCTTCGCGCTTATTTTCCTGGTGGTGATCACCTGGATTTCATGGCCTTTGGTACTGATTCCGATCATCGGGATGATTTGTGGTTTGATCTACGCGTACATCATTCAGCACAAAATGCACGAGTTGTCTGAGACAACCTATCGTGCATCGGCGCAACGCAACGCGACCTTGATCGAGAGCCTGACTGCCCTGGAAACAATCAAAACGCAGGGTGCCGAGGGCGTTATCCAGAATAAATGGGAGCGTACGACAGCTTTTCTTGCGCGTACCGGTGCGCAATTGCGTTTGCTGTCTTCTTCAGCCACGAATGGCGCATCGGCTATTACGCAGGTTGTAAATGTGCTGCTGGTGGTCGCAGGGGTTTATCTGATTCAAGAGCGTTTGCTGACAATGGGCGGGCTGATTGCCGTCACTATGCTCGGCGGGCGGGCGATTGCTCCGCTCGGACAGGCGGTGGGGCTGCTAATGCAGTTTCAGAATGCCCGGATGTCTTTATCTACCCTCGACAAGTTGATGGAGCAACCAGTCGAGCGTCCTGATGCCGCAGCGTTCATACACCGCCCTGAGCTTCAAGGCGAGATCGAGTTTCGCAATGTGTCATTCAACTATCCTGGTCAGGGCGAAGCGGCGCTGCAGAATATTTCGCTGCGCATTGCGCCGGGTGAGCATGTTGTCGTGATTGGCCGTACCGGTTCGGGTAAGACTACCCTGCAAAAGCTCATGCTTGGCCTCTACCAGCCGAGTGATGGTGTGGTGCGTATTGATGGCATTGACCTGCGCCAGCTTGACCCGGCGGATTTGCGGCGCAATGTTGGTTTTGTCGGGCAGGATGCAACGCTTTTCTACGGCACGCTACGCGAAAATATTGCCATTGGCGCGCCTTACGCCGATGACTCCACAATTGTTGCTGCGGCTGAAGTGGCTGGGTTGACGCAGTTCGTGAACCGGCACCCGAAGGGTTTTGACATGCTGATCGGGGAGCGTGGTGAATCGCTTTCCGGCGGGCAGCGGCAAGAAGTTGCTATTGCCAGGGCGGTTTTGATGGACCCGCCCGTACTGTTTTTCGATGAGCCGACCAGTGCGATGGATTTTTCGACCGAGCACGGCTTCAAGGAGCGCCTAAAGCGCTTTGCTGTGCATAAAACGGTGGTTATCGTCACGCATCGTACGAGCCTGATTGATCTGGCGACGAGAATCATCGTTGTTGACGATGGCCGGATTGTTGCCGATGGACCGCGCGAACAGGTGGTTGAAGCCTTGCAATCGGGCCGGGTCGGGAGGGCTTCGCAATGAGCCCACGCCTTATTGCGCTCGGGGCTCGTGTTGTTGGCTGGCTGGAGGCGCTGCGTGTACGCATACAGCCAGCCCTTGATAGCTGGCTCAGCCGTATGGCTGCCGTCGAGAAGGAACGGGAGCAACATGGTTTTGCTGCCGATACCGACTTTGCCATCTTGCAACAGGAGCCATTGCGAGCCAAGGTTTTGCTCAAATCAATCGGGATTGCTTTT
>CAJBIL010000141.1 GCA_903953145.1 uncultured beta proteobacterium | reverse complement strand
GATGAATCCTAAATATAAATCTAAATAATGAAACCGTATGACTACTTAATTGTTGGATCAGGATTTTTTGGATCTATATGTGCTCATGAACTGTAATTAAACGTGTAACGCATCAAGGCGTTGCCGCAACTGATCAGTGTGACGATCAGTACGACCCAGATGATGCTCTTGCCGACGAACTCGGTAATCGAGTCAATCAGTTTTGAGAGCTTTAGTAAGGCATTCATAAAATCTGTCCCTCCGAAAATGGCTTTGGAATTTCGGGCTTCTTGGACCCGTTAGCTTTGTTTTTACCCTGTGTCTGGATACTATCCGCACACCTTGAAAAAGACAACGCTGTGCAACTTGGACTGCAAAGAAGGCGCGATTATTGCACAGTTTTCATTAATGAAAAGTGGTTTCACTATGCGAAAACTTAAATATTTTATGCAAACTTTTTCTTTTGTTATCAGTGTGATAGCAAACGACCGTTTTAATAAATTGCGTAATTGAATTCATAATTATGGACCCGACCAGAATCTGTATTGTTCGCCATGGCGAGACCGCCTGGAACGCTGAAAAGCGCATTCAGGGGCAAATCGACATCCCTCTCAATCCGGCCGGTCTGGCGCAGGCCGGTGCGGCGGCGCGCTGGCTATCCGGCGCACCGGTCGCGGCGCTCTACAGCAGTGATTTGCTGCGCGCGCAGCAGACTGCCTTGCGCATTGCCGAGGTGCTGAAGCTGAACCCGGTTTTGCAGCCGGCTGTGCGTGAGCGCCGTTACGGTTTGTTTGAAGGGCTGACTTACGAAGAGGCGCGTCAGCAGCATCCGGCGCTTTATGGTGACTTTGAGAATCGCGTGCCGGATTTCGCCTTGCCGGCGGGGGGCGAGAGCCTGCAACAGCTCCACTTGCGGGTGACGGCTTGCCTGCACGGCATTGCCGCGCGCCACCCCGGGCAAACGGTGGTGCTGGTGACGCATGGCGGCGTGCTCGACATCATTAATCGCTTTGTTCGCGGCAATCCGCTTGAGTTGCCGCGTGATTTCCTGATTCCGAATGCGGCAATCAACTGGATCGCCTGTAGTGGCGACGTCTGGACGCTGGCGTCATGGGGTGAAACAGCGCATTTGGCAACGATCAGCCGGGATGAATTACCGTAGCGCTGGCCTGGCGCCTGGAGAGCACTCTGCCTTGCAGGCCGCGTGGAATGGTCATCTACAAAGGGTCGCTCCGGAGAGCCAATAAACACGCGGGTCTTCAGCTATCAATGAGGTAGAACGCCTATCCATGCGGGTTGCAGGGCAGTTAAAATTCGGCCGTTCAAAGCTTTGAGTCGAACTTCTGCGTGATACAATTTCTCCCCTTTTTCAAGGCATGTGAGGCATACGATGTTTTCCGCTAAAGACACCCTGGCGAATGTTGACCCTGAACTCTGGCAGTCGATCGAGAATGAAAACCAGCGTCAGGAAGATCATATCGAGCTGATCGCTTCCGAGAACTACGTCAGTCACGCCGTGATGCAGGCGCAGGGCTCGCAGCTGACTAACAAATATGCTGAAGGCTATCCGGGCAAGCGTTACTACGGCGGCTGCGAGCATGTTGACGTGGCTGAACTGATCGCCATTGACCGCCTGAAAAAGCTGTTTGGCGCCGATTGTGCCAACGTGCAGCCAAACTCCGGTTCGCAGGCCAATCAGGCCGTGCTGCTGGCGTTTGCCAAGCCCGGCGATACGATCATGGGCATGAGCCTCGCTGAAGGCGGCCACCTGACGCACGGTATGCCGCTCAATATGTCCGGTAAGTGGTTCAACGTCGTCGCCTATGGCCTCGACGCGGACGAAGCGATCGACTACGACAAGATGGAAGCGCTGGCGCGTGAGCACAAGCCGAAGATCATCATTGCCGGTGCGTCGGCCTATTCATTGCGGATCGACTTTGAGCGCTTTGCCAAAGTGGCGAAGGAAATCGGCGCGATTTTCTGGGTCGACATGGCGCATTACGCCGGCTTGATTGCGGCGGGGTGTTACCCCAACCCGGTGCCGTTCGCCGATGTGGTGACCTCAACCACGCACAAGACGCTGCGCGGCCCGCGCGGCGGCGTGATCCTGATGAAAGCCGAGCACGAAAAGGCGATCAACTCGGCGATTTTCCCCGGTTTGCAGGGTGGCCCGCTGATGCATGTGATCGCCGCCAAGGCGGTGGCTTTCAAGGAAGCCGCGACCCCCGAGTTCCGCGTGTATCAGGAGCAGGTGGTGGCTAACGCCCGTGTGCTGTCCCGCGTGCTGGCTGAAGAGCGCGGCTTGCGGATTGTTTCCGGTCGTACCGAGTCGCACGTTTTCCTGATCGACCTGCGCGCCAAGAACATCACCGGCAAAGAAGCCGAAGCCGCGCTGGGCAAGGCGCACATCACGGTTAACAAAAACGGTATCCCGAATGATCCGCAGAAAGCGTTTGTCACCTCCGGCATTCGTATCGGCTCGCCGGCGATGACGACGCGCGGCTTTACCGAGATTGAATCCGAGCAGGTCGCGCACCTGATCGCCGACGTCCTTGATGCGCCGGCGGATGAAGCGGTGCTGGCGCGTGTGCGGGTCGCTGTTTCGGCGTTGTGCAAGAAGTTTCCGGTTTACGGCGCCTGATTAAAGATGAAATGCCCGTTCTGCGGCGCCGATGAAACGACTGTCGCTGATACCCGTATCAACGACGACGCTGACATTGTTCGCCGCAGACGGCGTTGTACCGCTTGCGACAAGCGTTTTACAACCTATGAACGGGCAGAAATCCGCCTGCCTCAAGTCGTCAAGAAAAACGGTTCGCGCGTTGATTTTGATCGCGAGAAGCTTTCCGCCAGCCTGTGGCTTTCGCTGCGCAAACGGCCTGTCACCACCGAAGCCGTTGATGGCGCGATCGGGCGCATCGAAGAAAAACTGCTGTCGCTTGGCGAGCGTGAAATCCCCTCCGAAAAAGTGGGCGAGATGGTCATGCGCGAGTTGAAAAAACTCGACAAGGTGGCCTATGTCCGCTTTGCTTCCGTGTACCGCAACTTCGAGGATGTCGACGAATTCTCCGACCTCATCCGCGAAGTATCGCGACCGGCAGCACAGCGTCCGCGTTAGCCGCTGATGTTCAGCGCAGCCGACCACGAATTCATGGCGCGGGCGCTGCGTCTGGCTGAACTCGGACTATTCAGCACCACGCCCAACCCGCGCGTTGGCTGCGTTATCGTCAAGGGCGGGCGCGTGGTTGGTGAAGGCTGGCATCAGCGCGCCGGCGAAGCGCACGCCGAAATTCACGCATTGCAAGCCGCCGGCGCTGCGGCGCGTGGCGCCACCGTTTACGTCACCCTTGAGCCCTGTAGTCATCACGGCCGCACGCCGCCCTGTTGCGACGCGCTGGTCGCGGCCGGTGTTGTTCGTGTGGTTGCTGCCATGCAGGACCCGAATCCGCAGGTCGCGGGTGAAGGGTTGGCCTGCCTGCGTAATGCCGGCGTTGATGTGGCCTGCGGTTTGCTGGAAAGCGAAGCGCAGGCGCTAAATGTCGGTTTTGTCGCCCGCATGACGCGTGGCCGCCCGTGGCTAAGGATGAAACTGGCCGCCAGCCTCGATGGTAAAACTGCCCTCGAAAATGGGGTCAGCCAATGGATTACCGGCGCTGCCGCCCGTCAGGACGGCCATCGCTGGCGCGCCCGAGCCTGCGCCCTTCTGACCGGCATCGGCACCGTGCGTGATGACGACCCGCAACTCAATGTACGCGGTGTCGATACTTCCCGACAGCCTTTGAAGGTGGTGGTCGATAGCCGTCTTGAGTTGCCGCTCGATGCCAAAATACTGCGTGCCGGTGGTGTGCTGGTGGCGGCGGCGGTTGAAGACACCGCCAGAATCACGGCTTTGCGTGCGCAGGGCGCTGAGGTAATTTTGCTGCCCGGGCCGGGCGACAAGGTTGATTTGTCTGCATTGATGCATGCCCTCGGCCAGCGCGGCATCAACGAGGTGCACGCAGAAGCCGGCTTCAAGCTTAATGGTTCGTTGCTGCGCGCAGGTCTGGTTGATGAACTGTTGCTCTATCTGGCGCCTTGTTTGCTCGGAGACACGGCACGTGGCATGTTCAATCTACCGGCACTTGAATCTCTGGAAGGCAAGCGTCGCCTCAAGATTGACGATGCCAGGATGCTTGGCGCTGATCTCCGTCTAACGGCCAGATTCAGCTAGGCACGCCACACACGCTGCATGTCGGGTCTTTGCCGAATTTAACGCTGCGCCATTCCATCGACAATCCATCAAGCAGCAACAGACGACCGACTACCGGTTCGCCAATATCGGCGATCAGCTTCAAGGCTTCGGCAGCCTGCATTGATCCGATGATGCCGGTCAGCGGGGCAAAAACCCCCATCACCGCACAGCGCACCTCATCGACATCTTCACCCTCGGGAAACAGGCAGTGGTAGCACGGCGCACCCGGACGGCGTGAGTCATAAACCGAAAGCTGGCCATCAAAGCGAATGGCAGCGCCGGAAACCAGGGGTGTGCGGTGTTTGACGCAGGCACGATTGATCGCATGGCGCGTCGCAAAATTATCGCAGCAATCGAGCACAACATCGGCACTGGCGACCAACGCATCCAGTCGCTCGCCAGCCAGACGCTCGGTGAGCGGATCAACAATCACTTGCGGATTGATGTGCGCCAGCGCCGTTTGCCCGGAAACCGCCTTGGCCTGGCCGACCCGCTCCTGGGTGTGCAGAATCTGCCGTTGCAGGTTGGTCAGATCAACGGTATCGCCATCGGCGAGGGTAATCCGGCCAACGCCGGCAGAGGCCAGATAAAGCGCGGCGGGCGAACCCAGACCGCCGGCGCCGATGATCAGCGCATGCGCGCCAAGGATTTTTTCCTGGCCTTCGATGCCGATCTGATCAAGCAGCACATGGCGGCTGTAGCGCAGGAGCTGTTCATCGTTCATCGGTGGTTTGTGCCGTGGTGTGGGCTGTGAATGGCATGGCGTACTTCGTGACTTGCTGATTTTGTCAGCCAGCCTATTTGTACTCGCGCCACTCCGGCGGCGTATCGTCGTGGTCGCCATGAGGATGGCGTTCCCATGCCCGCGTATAAGCCTCGCTTTGTGAGCGCTTGAGCGGACGCTCCGGTGCGTCAAGGTTGTGAATCTGGGTTTCCTCGATGTAGTAAATCAGCGCCCGCATCATCTTGCACATCAGCGTGTTATCGAGGTGATAACCTTTGTCCTCAAGCGTACCTTCGAGCTCCTGCAAGGAGTGTTCATGCAGATCATAGGCCACGCCCACGGCGCGGCGCTCATCGCGTGGCGCGACTTCAAGGTGTTCCAGCTTGCCGAGATAATCACTCGCTTCAGGCACCTGGCCGGGGGGAAACTTGGCGAACTGGATATTCCGTTCCTTGCGGATCGGTGCCGGTTTAATTGGCGTTCCACCTGCTCGTTTCATTTCCCCTCCTTGCGCCCGTTTTAGCCGGATCTGCGGTTTTTCTACTGCCGGCCCTGCATGATTTGCAGACCCTTGAGCAGATTCAGTGCCTGCCCCAGCTGGAAGTCGCTCTTCGAGGCCAGTTCGCGGCTTGGTGGTTCAGCCGGTTCGTCCGCCTCATCCTTGCCGTTTGCAGGCTTTGGCTTGGCCGGTGCCTTGCTTTGCGGCTTGGGTAGCGCTTCTTTCGCCGCGCTGCCATCCTTCTCTTTTTCCTTGTCGTTATCGAGGTGGCGCTCCAGATCCGCCTCGCGCAGACGTTGGCCCGGCGTGCCATTGGCGGTTTCTTCAACGGCGATGTCCGGCACGATGCCCTTGGCCTGGATCGAGCGGCCCAGTGGTGTGTAGTAGCGCGCCGTGGTCAGCTTGATGGCGGTGTTGCCGGGGAGTGGCAATACGGTTTGCACCGAGCCCTTGCCGAAGGTCGGCGTGCCGAGCACCAGAGCGCGCTTGTGATCCTGTAAAGCACCCGCAACGATCTCGGAGGCCGAAGCAGAACCGCCATTGACCAGCACAATCATTGGTACCTTGCGTGCTTCCGGCGGCAAGCTCTTGATGTAGTCATCCTTGCTGCCGCGCAGATAGTCTTCGGGCGAAGCAAAAAACTCATGTTTGGCATCCGGTGTGCGGCCATCGGTCGAGGTCACCAGCGTTTTGGGTGGCAGGAAAGCCGCCGATACGCCAACCGCGCCGTTCAGCAAGCCGCCCGGATCATTCCGCAGGTCGAGTACCAGACCCTTGAGCTGGCCGGGCTTGTAGAGGTCGTTCAGATGCTTGACGACCGAAGCAGCGGTATTCTCCTGGAACGAGGTGACGCGCAAATAACCGTAACCCTCCTCAACCAGTTTGGATTTGACGCTTTGTACCTTGATGATTTCGCGCAGCAGCGTGATCTCAAGCGGCTTGGCTTCGCCTTTGCGCAGAATGCTCAGGCGGATCGGGCTCTTCGGCTTGCCGCGCATTTTCTTGACCGCTTCGGACAAGGTCAGCCCTTTGACGATCGTGTCATCAAGCTTGAAAATCAGGTCGCCGGATTTAACCCCGGCGCGGTAGGCGGGGGTATCTTCGATGGGCGAGACGACTTTGACCAGGCC
This sequence comes from uncultured beta proteobacterium, assembly GCA_903953145.1. Taxonomy (GTDB): domain Bacteria; phylum Pseudomonadota; class Gammaproteobacteria; order Burkholderiales; family Rhodocyclaceae; genus CAJBIL01. The sequence goes on along the minus strand of CAJBIL010000141.1, from coordinate 8,504 downwards.
GTCTTCCATGCTGACTTCGATTCCGAGGCCGCCGAATTCACCCTGCGTGCCGACTTGCAGATCCTTGAACGCATCGGCGTCGAGATAGGTGGAGTGCGGGTCAAGGTTGGAGAGCATGCCGCTGATCGCATGCGTGATCAGTTTTTTGTCGTCAATCGGCTCGACGTAGCCCTGCTTGATGGCGTTGAACACCTCAGCAAAAGTGCGGAGTTCCTCGATTGGCAGCCCGGTACGGGTTTCCTTTTCAGCGATTGCCGAAAACTGCAAACTGACCAGAACTCCCCCTACCAAACCGATACCAATCAGGCCGGCCTGTTTCCACTTGCTCATCTATGTCGCTCCAATGTCGTCATCATTTAATCGTAACCCATTTGAGCGGGTCGAGCGGTTGCCCCTGATGACGAAGTTCAAAGTATAAACCGGATTCCGGATTGCCACCGCTGTTGCCCACGGATGCCACCGTATCACCGCCACGCACTGCCTCGCCGACCTGTTTGAGTAGCGAATCGTTGTTGCCGTAAATCGTTAGATAGCTGTCGCCATGATCGACGATCAGCAAATTACCGAAGCCGCGCATCCACTCTGCAAAAACCACACGCCCGCCGGCAATCGCTTTCACTTCGCTGCCCACATTGGCACGGATAAACAAGCCGCGCCAGGTGCTGCCCTCCTGGCGTGCCGCACCAAAACGGTTGCTCACCGTGCCCCTGGCGGGTAAGCGCAGGTTACCTTTGAGCCGCGCAAAATTGATCGATGGCGTGGCTTCCGGCGTGCGTTCGTTGGCAATTTCTGCCACCGGTTTGCCGGCAGCCTTGTTGCCGCTGCTACCGCTAGTGCTGCCACTCTCGCCTTCACCAGCCGCCACTTCGGTTTTCTGCGGGGTTGGCTTGTGAGGCGCCTCACGGCGTGGCGGCGGTTTGGCGGCGATGATTTTTGCCAAACGTTCGATCAGTTGTGAAAGCCGCTTTTCATCCCGCTGCAAACTACCGATTTCACGCCGCTGACTGGCAATCCGCGCCGATATTTTCTCCAGTGTGGCTTTGCGTTGCCCGCGTTGGGCAACAAGTTTGTTGTGTTGTTCCTTTTGTTTTGCTTCGACGGCAGCCAGTTGCTCGGCACGCTCCCGCGTATCGGCTGTCAGCGCATGTTTGCGCTGCAAGGTCGTCTCGATTTCATGCAGAAGCTGGCTGCGGGCGCGGCCAATTGCCGCTAAATAGTGCAGGTCACGCGCCAGCTGGCTGGGGTCGTCGCCATTGAGTAGTAAGCGCAGTGCATCCGGGTTGCCTTGCAGATACTGGCGGTAAACGAGCTTTTCGAGCTGGCTCTGCTGGCTCGCCAGGCGGCTTTCAAGTTCGTTTGACTGAACACCCAGATTTTTCAGCATTGACTGGAGCTCGCTGCGCTGTCCGGAGAGCTGGTGCAGGTCGCGCTGCGTGATCGAAATTTCACGCTCGGCTTCTTTCAGCTGGTCAGCCACGTCGGCGCGGGTGCCCTCCGCTGCGGTCATTTCCTTGCGCAGCGATTCGATCTGGCCGCGCAAATCCTTGAGATCCCCCTGTTTTTCGGCAACTTCTGCGGTGGCGGGCGTCGGTGGTTGCTTTGCTTTGGCGGCAAAGGCGGGCGTCGTGATCACCAGCATCAGTGCCGCCAGCCAGCAAAAAACACCGCTCAGACCTGGCCTCGGCGCTGTCGGCCAAGCTGCACCGGCCACCGGCTTACTTGCCCTTGGCTTGATTGGCAACCGCTGCGGCGGCGGCTTTAGCTGCTTCTTCATCGCCCAGGTAGTAGCTGCGAATCGGCTTCATATCATCGGTGAACTCATAAACCAGTGGGATGCCTGTCGGGATGTTGAGATTGACGATGTCGGCGTCGGAGATATTGTCGAGGTACTTGATCAGCGCGCGAATGCTGTTGCCGTGCGCAGCGACGATGACGCTCTTGCCGGATTTAACGACCGGCGCAATCGTATCTTCCCAATAGGGAACGAAGCGGGCGACTGTATCTTTCAGGCATTCGGTTTTCGGCAGATGTTCGGCCGCGATGCCGGTGAAGTCCACGCCGTAGCGGGCGTCGAAGCGCGGGTGACGCGGGTCGTCGAATTCGAGATCGGGTGGCGGTGTGTCGTAGCTGCGGCGCCAGCTCAACACTTGTGCGTCGCCATATCTGGCGGCTGTCTCCGCTTTGTTGAGGCCTTGCAGTGCGCCATAGTGACGCTCGTTGAGACGCCAGGAGCGATGCACCGGAATCCACAGGCGATCCATGCCTTCGAGGGCGATCCACAATGTACGCATGGCGCGTTTAAGAACCGAACTGAATGCGATATCAAACTCGAAACCAGCGTCTTTCATTAACTGGCCAGCCGCCTTGGCTTCGGCCAGGCCCTGTTCGGTGAGGTCAACATCGGTCCAGCCGGTGAAGCGGTTTTCCTTGTTCCAGGTCGATTCGCCGTGGCGGAGTAATACGATTTTTTTCATGATTTTAGTGTGTTTAGTGTGTCTTGGAAGCTGGGTTGGGTGCTGTTGCAGACTGTTTCCCCGTCGATTTGCGTAACGTACCCCGGGGCAAGGAATTATTTTATAATGATTCTTTCCACTTAACGAGCCTTCCGGATCGTGGCCATCCAGACCAGCCTTATCGACAAGCAGGAACACATCGAGCTCGCAGCGCGTGCGCTGAAGTCGATATCGCACCCGCTACGTCTTAAAATTCTCTGCGTGGTTGGCGATCAGGAGGCTTGTGTGCAGGAGATCGTCGATGCTGTGGGAACCTCACAAAGTAACATTTCACAGCATTTGGCCATCCTGCGTGAAAAAGGCGTGCTGCTCACGCGCAAGGATGCAAACCGGGTTTACTACCGCGTTGGTGATGCCCGTACGCTGCAATTGATCGGCATGATGCGTGAGGTTTTCTGCGGCGAGTAGCGGCGTCGTTCAGATTCTGTCTGGCTATTCGCGCGTTGTCCGGCAATGTTCGTTATTTTTCCCATTTATATATAGTTTTCGCAGTTTCTGGAGTCTCGCTTGGAATTCATTCAGCAAAATATCTACCTTGTCGCCATCGCTGTTTTTAGTGGCGCCATGTTACTGATCACCACCTTCCGTAATGCCGGCGGTCCCAATGCGCTTTCGCCGATTGAGGCTACGCTGCTGATCAACCGTGAAAACGCAGAGGTAATCGACGTGCGGGAGCCCGCCGAATATGCAGCTGGCCACATTGGCGACTCACGCAACATTCCGCTGGGTACTTTGATTGAGCGTGCCGGTGAAATCGCAAAGCTCAAGGACAGTGCCGTGATTCTGCTTTGCCACTCGGGCGTCCGTTCGGCGGGGGCTTGCAGCAAGTTGGCCAAGGCTGGTTTCACCAACGTACATAGCCTTGAAGGCGGTATCGATGCTTGGGTGCAGGCCGGGTTCCCTATTCGAAAAGGCACAAAAAAATGAGTGAGAACGCCAGTGCAGTTGCAAACGCGGCCCCGCACGTACTCATGTACTCAACGGCTGTTTGCCCCTACTGCGTGCGGGCCGAGCAATTGCTGCGTGCCCGTGGTGTGCTGGAGGTTGAAAAAGTCAGGATCGATCTTGATCCGGCTCGGCGCGATGAAATGATGGAAAAAACAGGTCGCCGGACGGTGCCCCAAATCTATATTGGCGATACGCATGTCGGCGGTTGCGATGACCTCGTTGCCCTCGACAAGGCGGGCAAGCTGCTGCCGCTGCTGGCCGCTTTGAGCGTTTGAAATTTCAGCAAAACATCTTTAAGCAACACCCATCAACGATTCACTAGCCAAGAAAAAATCATGAGCGAACAAGAAAATCCGGTATTTGCAATCGAAAAACTCTACATCAAGGATCTCTCGGTTGAAGTGCCGAATGCACCGCAGATTTATCTCGAACGTGAATCACCCGGCGTCGCCATCCAGATGCAAACCACCGCGCAGGTGCTCGGCGAGGGCGCTTACGAGGTGCTGCTGACAGTGACGGTAACGGCCACCATCGAAGATAAAACAGTTTTCCTCGTTGAAGTCGGACAGGCCGGTATTTTCCGTGTCCTGAATGTGCCTGAAGAGAACATGGAGCAGCTGTTGTCGATTGCCTGCCCGAACATTCTTTTCCCCTACGCGCGTGAAGTCGTCTCCGATGCCGTTACCCGTGCCGGTTTTGCGCCAGTGATTTTGCAGCCTGTCAATTTCGAGGGGCTTTATGCTTCACGTCTTGAGCAGGAGCAGGAAGGCGTTCCTCCGGACGCTTCAATTCAGTAATTCCAGCGATCCAGCCAGGGGCCAAAAATGACGAGATTGCTGATGCTGCTGTTTTTTGCCGGGCTGGCACTGCCGGTGCAGGCCGTCGAATTTCGTACCGTTGAAGTACCAACGGTGCTTTACGATGCCCCTTCGCAAAAAGGCACCAAGCTTTTCGTTATCAAACGCAACACGCCGGTCGAGGTTGTTGTTGGGCTTGAGGGCTGGCTCAAAGTGCGCGATGCCGAAGGCGGCCTGGCATGGATTGAAAAAAAGCAGCTTTCCGAACGGCGTTCGCTGATTGTTTCCAGCACGCGTGCCGAGATACGGCAGCGGCCTGAAGAGGGCGCGCCGCTAGTCTTCGAGGCAGAGAAGAATGTCGCGCTTGACTACGTTGAAGTAGCGCCGGGTGGTTGGGTCAAGGTACACCACCGTGATGGTCAGATTGGCTTTGTCCGCGCCAATCAGGTCTGGGGCCTCTAAGCCCCAATGAACCTCACGATAATCGCCGCCGGTGCCTGGGGAACGGCGCTGGCTATTGCCTTTAGCGCGCGCCACCGCGTTACCTTATGGACGCGCGAAGAAGACGTCACGCAAACCATGTTGCTTGATCGTGAGAATCGCCGTTTCCTGCCCGGCCATCGATTGCCTGATGCCTTGTTGGTCGGGTCCGATTTCAACGCGGCGGTTGCCGATGCCGACTTGCTGGTGCTGGCTACGCCGCTTGCCGGATTACGCCCGACGCTAAAAAATTTGCGCGATGCCGGGCTGGTCAAGCCACTGATTTGGGTGTGCAAGGGTCTGGAGGCTGAAACTGCCAGGTTGCCGCACCAGATTGTCATTGAAGAACTCGGCGCACAGGCTTTGTGTGGCGCGCTCTCCGGCCCGAGCTTTGCCGAAGAAGTGGCGCAGGGCATGCCGACAGCGGTTTCTCTCGCTGCCAACAATGCTGAATTTGCCTGTGAAATGGCACTCAAACTGCACAGTCCGCGCCTGCGCATTTACGCCAATGATGATTTGCCCGGCGTTGAAGTCGGTGGCGCAGTCAAAAATGTGATGGCCATTGCCACCGGTATTTGCGACGGACTCGGTCTCGGCCTGAATGCCCGCGCAGCCCTGATCACGCGTGGTCTGGCCGAAATCGCCCGGCTCGGCGAAGCCCTTGGCGGCAAGCAACAGACCTTCATGGGGCTGGCCGGCATGGGCGACCTGATCCTCACCTGCACCGGCGATCTCTCACGCAACCGCCGCGTCGGCCTTGCCCTGGCGACCGGCAAAACGCTAACGCAAATCCTCGCTGAACTCGGTCATGTGGCAGAAGGTGTGAGCACCGCCCGCGAAGTCGCCCGTCTGGCGACCCAACTCGGCATCGATATGCCGATTACGCAAGCCGTCGATGCCATCCTTCACCGTAACGAGCCCGCAGCAGCAGCGGTTGAGAAATTGCTGAGTCGCGATCCCAAAAGCGAGATGTTGTAAAAAACGGGAACTACGCCGGCAGAGCGGCACAGCGAAGTGCAAATAATTTCAGGTTTTTCGCAGCGCCCGCCGTGCCACCGTGGTCAAACTAAATCCCACCCGCAAACCCCAATTGCCGCCACGCCTCAAACACCGTCACCGCTACTGCGTTCGAAAGGTTCAAGCTGCGCTGCCCCGCCAGCATCGGCAGTCTTAGCCGTTGTGCTTCCGGGAATTCTGCCATCACGGCGGCTGGCAGGCCGCTTGTTTCGCAGCCGAAAACCAATACATCGTCATCGCGAAATGCCTGTGTGTCATGGCGTGAACCGCCGCGTGTGGTCATCGCAAAGAAGCGGCGGTTGGTCAGCGCTGCCTTGCATGTCAGCCAGTCGGCGTGGCGAAAGACGCGGGCGAATTCGTGGTAATCCAGCCCGGCGCGCTTGAGTGCCTTGTCTTCCCAGCCAAAGCCCAGCGGTTCGACAAGATGTAGCTCGGTGCCAGTGTTTGCGCACAGGCGGATAACGTTACCCGTGTTGGGTGGAATCTCGGGTTGATATAAAACGACTGCGAGCACTTGTTGGCTCCAATAAAACGATTCTGTTTTTTCTTAAATCGGCTAGAATCAGGCGATTAGCGTAGTTATCTGTAAAGTTACTGGAGCTTCTGATGGCTCGGCCGGAGAAAATTCGCCTCGGCGATCTACTGATTCAACAAGGGCTGCTTACCGACGAGCAGCTCAAATTCGCGCTGGATGAGCAAAAACGAAGCGGGCGCAAGCTTGGCCGTATTGTCGTCGAAAGCTCCTTTGTTACGGAAGAGGCGATTTCGAAGGCGCTTGCCAAACAGCTGCGCATTGATTTCATCGATCTCAAGCATTTTAATCCCCGGCCCGAGTTGATTCGCCTGCTGCCTGAGGCGCAGGCACGGCGCTTCCGCGCTATCGCGCTGGACGAAGTTGACGGCAAGCTGCGCATCGGTTTCGTTGATCCCACCGATATGCAGGCCTACGACGAAATCGCGCGTGTCATCCGGCGCGATATCGATCTGGCGGTGGTGACTGAGAGCCAGTTGCTGGCGCTGATTGATCGCGTCTATCGGCGTACCGAAGAAATTTCCGGCCTCGCCAAAGAGTTGACGGCTGAGATGGGCGATGTGCCGGTTGAATTCGGCGATCTGCTCGGCATGAGCACGGGAGCGGAAGAAGCGCCGGTCGTCAAGCTCTTGCAGACGGTGTTTGAAGAGGCGTTGCGTTTGCGCGCCTCGGACATCCACATCGAGCCGCAAGAAAAATCGCTGCGTATCCGCTTCCGAATCGACGGCGTACTGCATGTGCAAACTGAAGCGGATGCCAAAATTGCTACAGCCATGGCGCTGCGTCTCAAGCTCATGTCCGGCCTCGATATTTCAGAAAAACGGCTACCACAGGACGGCCGCTTCGCGATCAAGGTTCGTAACAGCCCGGTTGACGTGCGGATATCGACCATGCCCACGCAGTACGGTGAATCTGTCGTCATGCGTCTGCTCAGTCAGAGCACGGGTCTGCTCGGTCTGGACCGGCTCAACATGCCGCCGCGCATTCTTGAGCGTTTGCGCAATTGCGTGCGTCGCCCCAGTGGCATGGTGCTGGTCACCGGCCCGACGGGTAGCGGCAAGACGACCACGCTATATGCCTCACTCTCCGAGCTCAACACGACTGAAAAGAAAATCATCACCGTTGAAGATCCGGTTGAATATCGCTTGCCGGGCATCAATCAGGTGCAGGTGCATGAAAAAATCGATCTTTCGTTTGAGCGCGTGCTGCGTTCAGCGTTGCGTCAGGACCCGGATATCGTCCTGGTCGGCGAAATGCGTGACCAGATGACGGCTGAAATCGGTATGCGGGCCGCTATTACCGGTCACATGGTGCTGTCCACCCTGCACACCAACGACGTTATTTCCACCCCGATTCGCCTGCTCGATATGGGCGTGCCGCGCTACATGGTTGCGCTCTCGTTGCAGATGGTGCTGGCTCAACGCCTGGTGCGCGTGATTTGCGAAAACTGCGCCGAGCCACATACCCCGGCGCCGCACGAGCATGAATGGCTGCATTACGAGCTGGGCGACAAGGTGGATACCTATAGCTACAAACAGGGACGCGGTTGTGCCCACTGCGGCACGACCGGCTACACGGGGCGAACTGGTGTCTACGAAATGCTTGAAATGACCAACGAACTTGTTGAATCAATCAACCGCGACGACACCGGTGATTTCGTCCAGACCGCCCGCAAACAAATGGCCGGAGAAACCCTCCGCCGCGACGCCGTGCGTCTGGTTGTACAGGGCCGAACGACGATTGATGAAGCGATGCGGATCAGCAATCAGTTTGAGGATTGACCGTTCTGGTTAATTCGCGCCTAAGCCTAAATCAACTCAACCATGCCAACTTTCTCCTACAAAGGTCGTAACTCCAGCGGGCAGCTCGTCGAAGGGCTGCTTGAGGGGGTGAGTTCGGGGGCGGTTGCGGACATCATTCTCGGGCAGGGGCTGACGCCAATCGAAATCCGCGAATCGAAGGGCAAGGCAGGCAAGGCGGCGGCGAGTGGCAGCATGAACATCACGCTGATCAAGCCGAAGGTTGAGCATGTCGACCTGTTGCTATTCAGTCGCCAGTTACACACGCTGCTCAAGGCGGGGGTGCCGATCATGCGGGCGCTCGGTGGTTTGCAGGAATCCGCGATCAACCCGGCCATGAAAGATGTGATTGCCAGCGTCCGCGAGGGGCTCGAAGGCGGGCGAGAGCTATCGCAGGCGCTGGCGCGCCATCCGCGCG
>CAJBIL010000140.1 GCA_903953145.1 uncultured beta proteobacterium | reverse complement strand
GTGTCAGCGGGTTAATGACGATGCGCTCTACATTCTCCTTCTTGGCATCCGCTTGTGTGGCGTGAGTCCATGAGCCGTCCTCCCGCTTTACTAGAAAGCGACGTATCCCTCGCATGTTTTCAGGAGGGATTGTGTTCTTGATTGTCCATGGTTGCTGGTTGCTATTTTGTGGCGAATTGTCTGCCGCTGCCGAAATTTTTGACAGCAGCTTGTCGCGTAGCGCCGATACAGCAGCGCAGTCGAGTCCATTTTTGTTGCTTTGCAATTGTTGCTCAAAATCTCGCTTGGCATCCAGTTCGCCAGCGACAAAATCTTCGGGACTAATGTTGAGCGCTGGACCTTTGGTTTGCTTGTACTCCGTGTAGACGGCCTGAAGCGCCGTAACGTCGAGTTTGCACTCCGTCATCGCGAATAACGCAGTGTTGAATTGCTTTATTAGTGGCGGAAGCGGTTGCGTCGCAGCGGTCGCCACTGCGATATTGGAAATATATACCGCCGCTAAAAAGCTCAGTGTTTTTAGGGGGTTGCTTCTCATTCGTTGCTCGGCACTTGCTGTTGGGCCGGACGCTTTATTTTGCTCGGTTTTCTGGACACCGGTTTAGGTTTATCGGCATCTCTGGACACCGGTTTAGGTTCATCGGCATCACATGAACCACTATCCATCGGGATCGGGAACTTGTCTGCTAGCGCCCACATAATGGCAACGGACGCATCCGCTGTTTGAGCTCTTGGGTTCTTCTTGATGAACTGAATGGCGATATCGATACGCTTTCCAATAGTTGATCCAGCTGGGTCGCAGTACCCGTCGATCACTCCGGTCCTGGCGGCACGTCCGGCTTTCCCGAAGTTGCTGCGTTGTTCATTGGTGAGGGGCTTCCCTTCCAACTTACTCTCGTCGGGTAACTCTAAACCATAGGCTATTCCGTGAATAGCCCCAATCTGATGACCTTGCACAACACCCATATAGAACGATAGGCACATCATTTGCTCGATAGACCCATCCTGCAACATGTGACCATCACACAGTTTTACGAAATCCGCGCCTGTGTCAAACAAGGGATTTCCGGCAAACGATGGGGTCGAAATTACGAAGGAAGCAAGAGCAGCTAGCAAGTGATGGCGCAGTGAGCGCGTCTGGCGGTGAACATCAGCTGCGAATTTGGCAATCTCGTCAGAATTGTCTTGAGTAGCTATAGTTTTTGGCATGGTTAATTTTCCGTTCTTTCAGTGCAGTACTTTGTTTGTATTATCGCTGGGGGCGGGATGTGAATATTGAATATTATTATTCGGCGCAAGCCAGCACGGCTTCACGCAATTGCGTGACCGTGGGCCTTGCTTTCGATTGGAATCGGAGCGTGGGATAGCCAGCGGCGCCGGTCATGGCATCGCGTTGCGCATCCTTGTCGGGATTGTGCGTACGATCATCCAACTCGATGATCGCGATAACCGCCAGCGTCTCCGGATGGCAGACAACGAAATCAGCATGCTTTGCGCCCAGAAAGCTTAGCTCGCGCAGGTACGATTTCGAGGATGAGGCGGATCCCGGACGGACGATCGCACGCAGGGCAACTTGCGTAAATAGCGCGTGATCCGGCAAAGCCTTTCGTAGCCGCCCGAAGAACTCGATCTCATTGGCCGTGAGAATAGGTTTTGAGGCAAAGCGTAACTTGCCGTTGCGGAATACG
>CAJBIL010000139.1 GCA_903953145.1 uncultured beta proteobacterium | reverse complement strand
GCGCAACAAGCGAACAAAGCTGGCGCCACCATCGACACCGCCTGAACTTGCACCTGCCGCTGTTTCGTCAAGCAAGTCGTCAAGACTGCCGCCATCGTTAATGGCTTTGATCACTTTATCCGCATTGCTCCCGCCAGCAAGTAGTGCAGCGTCAGTGCCGTCTGGATTGACTGCACCGGCGACTTCAGCATCAACCGTCAGAGTTTCGTTAGCGCGGACAACCAGTGAGCGGCCATCCGGCGTGGCCAGATCTACGCGACTGCCGTCGGCGGTAACGATGACCTGACCTTCGAAAATTGGATCACCGACTTTCAGCGCTCGCAAAGCACCATTCTTGTCTTTGACAAAAGCCTGGCCCTGAAGTGCGGAGACGCGGGCGATTGGGGTGTCGTTAGCCATGATGGTGCCTTAGTAGTGAGATTATGTGATTGCGCGAGGATAGCCCTAAGCAAAACGGCCGCCTACTGTACCGAAGTACGATAGGCGGCCGTCTTTGATAGGGCTGGTTCAGCGTGGCCGGTCGATTCCGTTGATGATCAGGGAAAGCTGCAAACGGTCGCGGGCGCCTAATTTTTCGAGCATAGCGCTGACATGTGATTTAACGGTGCGCTCGGTAATATCAAGCTGGCGGGCGATTTCCTTGTTGCTTGCTCCTTTGGCAAGTGCAAGCGCTGCCTCCTGCTCGCGCACCGTAAGACTGCTACGCCAATCATTTGCCTCGGATGCCGATGCTGGCAACAAACGCGCAGTGGCGGTGAGCAAGCGCTGCATAAGCCCCTGCCCGATCCAGACGCCGCCGTTCTCAACCACAGTCGCCACTTGCTGCAAAACCTGTGCCGCTGCGTGGCCATTACAGTAGCCGGCGGCACCACCTGCCAGTGCTGCTATGGCATCGTCTTCACCCGGTTCGTCGGCAAGCACGATGAACGGCCGGCCCGCCAGCAATTTGCTTAATGACGCCACGAACAACCCAGCAGACTGCCCGGCTGGCAGCAGTGCCCAAATCAGCGCACTACTGCCAGCCGGCAACGCATCCAATCGCGCCGTTACCAAGCCAGGGAATGCTTCAAACCATGTATCACGGCGGCGACCATCGTTCGAGAGAAAGATCATCTGCATCAAATTAGCGCTCGGAAAATGCCCGCGCTTTGGCACGGAGGACAGGTTTGAGCAGATAGGTCAGCACACTTTTTTCGCCAGTCACGATATCCACTTCGGCGACCATGCCGGGAATCACCGGTAGATTGTCACCCAGCGTCGATTTGTTGGTACGCACACGAACGGTATAAAAAGCATTGCCCTTTTCATCGACCACGGAGTCGGCGCCGATGTGTTCGAGCTTGCCCTCCAAGCCACCGTAGATCGAAAAATCGTAAGCGGTGAATTTGACGATGGCTTTTTGCCCCGGGCGCAGAAAAGCAATGTCACGTGGCTGAACACGGGCTTCGAGCAGAAGATTATCTTCAAGCGGCACCACTTCAACGACGTCTTTACCCGGCTGCACGACACCACCCACAGTATTGATCAGCAAACGTTTAACAGTTCCCTTAACGGGGGAGCGGAGAACAGAACGACTCACTTTATCGGACAAGCCGACACTACCTTCGGCAACACTATTGAGCTTTGCCATTGTATCGGCCAGCTCCTTACCCGACTCGTTACGAAAAGCAATCCCAACCTCATCCAATTTGCTGTTGGCCTCACTGATCGAAGCCTGAATACGGGAAATTTGCGCCGACGCCATGTCCCGCTCACCTCGGAAACGACCTACATCACGCTCCAGTCGCAATAGCTCAACCTCGGAAACTGCACCGGAATTGATTAGCGGTTTGGTGACCGACAACTCACGCGCCGAAAGTTCGTAAGCCCTGGCTGCCTGCTCATACTTGGCACGCGTTTCAACCAGCTCCTGCTGGCGCTGCGTGAGTTGCTGGCGGGCAATCGAGGTAGTCGTCGTCAGTTCGATCCGACGCTGCTCGTAAAGGCGCCGCTCTTCATCAACGGTCTTCGGGTCTTCTTTGGCAACCTCGTCAGGCACCTTGAACTCAACGTTCTCAGTCAGTGCCCGCAACCGCGCGGCCTTAGCGACCAACGCCACATACTGCACCCGGCTCTCACGAACGGAGGAAACAAAGCGCGTCTGATCAATGCGTAGCAGAATCTGCTCTGGCTGAACGATATCGCCTTCACGCACCATAATCTCGGAAACGATGCCGCCATCCAGGCTCTGTAAAACCTGGAGTTGGCGGGAAGGGATGACTTTACCCTCACCGCGTGTCACTTCGTCTACTTGACTAACGGCCGACCACATAACAAAAATTGCAAAAGCAATCCCGATTGATTTGAGCAAAACCTTGGCTCGCAATGGCTCCTGTTGCAAGATGGCAAAGTCGGTATCGGCAGCAAAACCATGTTGCTCCCGCTCTTTCTCGACGGCAGCCATACGGCTGAGCCAGCTATCAAGGGCTGGCTGTATACGCACACGCAGCGCCTCCAGCCAGCCAACAACACGAGTCCCGAGCGCAATAAGGCGTGGGCTCATTGCGAAGCCCTCCCGACCCGGCCCGATTGCAAGGCTTCAACCACCTGTTC
>CAJBIL010000138.1 GCA_903953145.1 uncultured beta proteobacterium | reverse complement strand
TTCCCGCCGACGACCTGGCAAATTTCCAATATACATGGTGGTACAGGCGCTAACAACGTGATTCCCGGTACCCTTGAAATCCTCTTCAACTTCCGTTTCTCGACGGCAAGTACGCCCGACGGGTTGAAGGCGAATGTTTGCTCAATCCTTGACCGTCATGGTCTCGATTACGAAATTGTCTGGACACTGGGCGCTAAACCCTTCCTGACAGGGCGGGGTGCGCTGGTTGATGCAACGCTGGCGGCAATCTTCGAAGAAACTGGCATCAACGCCGATTTGTCGACCACGGGTGGTACGTCGGATGGCCGCTTTATTGCCGAGATTTGCCCGCAAGTCATTGAAATCGGACCGGTCAATGCGACGATCCATAAAATCAACGAGTGCGTGGAGATTGCCGCACTACCAAAACTCTCGGCGATTTACCGCCGTATTCTTGAAAAACTGCTCCCCGAAAATGTTTGAACAAGCCCGCCAGGAACTTTCTACGCTGCGCGATCTGCTGCGTTTTTCCGTCAGTCGCTTCAACGAGGCTGGTCTGTTTTTCGGGCATGGTTCCGATAATGCATGGGACGAAGCAGCTTACCTGCTACTGCACACGCTGCATTTGCCGCTCGAACGTCTCGACCCCTTTCTTGATGCCCGATTGACCAGCACCGAGCGTGCTGATGCCTTGCGTATCATCGAACGCCGTATTTCCGAGCGTGTCCCCGCAGCCTACCTGACCAATGAAGCATGGCTTGGCGAGCATCGCTTCTACGTTGATGAGCGTGTGATTGTTCCCCGTTCTTTTATTGCTGAATTGCTGGACGAACAACTCGCTCCCTGGATTGATGATCCCTGGGCAGTTGGCAGCGTTCTCGATTTATGTACCGGTTCAGGCTGTCTTGCCATCCTGGCTGCAAATGCTTTCCCCGAGGCGCAGGTCGATGCCGTTGATATTTCGCCCGATGCGCTGGCTGTTGCCGCGCGAAATGTGGCGGATTACAGCCTGGCGACTCGTCTGCGGCTGGTCGAATCCAACCTGTTTACCGGTCTTTCCGGCAAGCGTTACGACCTGATTATTTCCAATCCGCCTTACGTCAATGCCGAATCAATGGCCCTGCTACCGCAGGAATATCGCTGCGAACCCGCACTGGCGCTGGCTAGTGGCGAAGATGGGCTTGATCTGGTGCGTCGGTTGCTTGGCGAAGCACGCGAGCATCTCAACCCGCACGGATTGCTGGTCGTTGAAATCGGCCACAACCGGGAAGTGCTCGAAACGGCTTTCCCGGATACCGCATTTACCTGGCTGGATACTGCTGCTGGCGATCAATATGTTTTCTTGTTGAGGCGTGAAGACATCCACTGCGTCTGACTTGCTGATGAATAATCGTTTCGGGAGAATTTCTGTTGGCTACTAAAACAACCCCCACCGTTGCACCACGTCGCTCTGTGGCTGCGCCTGAACAAAGCGCTACACCCGCTAAAACAGTCGGTGCAACGGCAACAGCAGCAAAAAAACCAGCCAGTACGCCGCGCAAGGCAGCAGCGGGTGATGTCGCGCCAACTCGCACGCCGCATGGTATCGAATCGCATAGTGTCAGCGAAGCGGTAGTTGCCGCGCAGAGCGCCAAGAAGAGCGCAGTTCGGGACATTCTCGAACATGCCGCTGCCGGTGATACCGTGTCGATGGCCAAAGCACTCGAAGCGATCATGGCCGGCGCCTCGCCGGATGATGCCATCGCATTGCGTGAAGCTCTGCTCAGCAAGGACGAGAACCCCGCCGACAAACTCTCGATCAGCCCCGACGATCAGCTTGCCGGGGATTGGCGTGATGGTGGCTATCCCTACCGGAACCTGATGTCGCGCAAAACCTATGAGCGGCAAAAATACCGGCTACAAGTTGAACTGCTTAAACTTCAGGCGTGGGTCAAAGATACCGGGCAGCGCGTAGTGATCATTTTTGAAGGGCGCGATGCAGCAGGCAAGGGCGGCACGATCAAGCGTCTGATGGAGCACCTTAACCCGCGCGGTGCACGCGTTGTCGCCCTGGAAAAGCCCAGTGAGCAGGAGCGTGGCCAGTGGTACTTCCAGCGTTATGTCCAGCATTTGCCGACCGCTGGCGAAATCACCCTGTTTGATCGCTCGTGGTACAACCGCGCCGGCGTTGAGCGGGTGATGGGCTTTTGTAGCCCCAGCGAGTACGAGGAGTTCATGCGTCAGACGCCGGAGTTTGAGCGCACGCTGGCACGTAGTGGTATCCATTTGATCAAGTTCTGGTTTTCGGTCAGTCGCAAGGAGCAGCGGCGTCGTTTCAAGGAGCGTGAAGTTCACCCGCTGAAGCAGTGGAAGCTTTCGCCGATTGACCTTGCTTCGCTCGACAAATGGGAGGAGTACACCAAGGCCAAGGAGGCGATGTTCTTCCATACCGATACTGCCGATGCGCCGTGGACGGTGATCAAGTCCGACTGCAAGAAGCGCGCGCGGCTGAACGCCATGCGTTATGTCCTGCACAAGCTGCCTTACACGGGCAAGGATACCGAGCGGATCAGCCAGCTCGACCCCTTACTGGTTGGTCGTGCGCATGTGGTGTACGAGCGCGGAGAGCACGCGCAGGGGCCGATTCTTTAGCGCAAAACAGGCACGTATAACGTACTACCGTAATGCTTCGGCCAGCGCACCGGCCGTGGCGTTGCCGAGGTGGGTGATTTCCTCGTCGTTGATGATGTAGGGCGGCATCAGGTAAACGGTGGTGCCAATCGGCCGAATCAGTGCTTCGCGATCCAGTGCTGCCCGGTAAAAGCGGCGGGAGAAATCAGCGTCGCTCGTCTCAACGTCAAACGCAATCACCATGCCGCGCTGGCGCAGGTGGCGAACTTGCCGGTGTTCAGCCAGAGGGGCAAGGCTGGCTGCCAGTTTGCTGGCTCGTGAGTGATTTGCCGCCAGCACATCGTCTTCCTCAAAAATAGCCAGTGTTGCCAGCGCAGCACGACAGGCGAGGGCATTGCCCGTGTAGGAGTGCGAGTGCAGGAAACCGCGACTGGTCGCGTCGTCGTAAAACGCGTCATAGACTGCGTCGGTGGTGAGTACGATGGAGAGTGGCAGATACCCACCGGAAATGCCTTTTGACAGGCACAGGAAATCCGGCTTGCAGGATTGATCATCTGTTGCAGCCTGTTCATGCGCAAAGAAAGTGCCGGTGCGGCCGCAACCAACGGCAATTTCGTCACAGATCAGATGCACCTCAAAACGGTCGCACAGGGCGCGTGCCAGACGCAGGTATTCGGGATCGTACATGGCCATGCCGCCAGCACACTGGATCAGTGGTTCGACGATCAGTGCGGCGATGCGCTGGTGGTGTTGCTCTAGGTGGCGCTCGAGCCCCCTGGCCGCCCGGCGGGCGACGTCGATAGCCGTTTCGCCATCCTTTGCATTACGTGCATCCGGCGTTGGTACGGTCGCTGCGGCGCGGATCAGTGGTGCGTAGGCATCCTTGAACAGTGCGACGTCGGTGACGGCCAGCGCACCGACTGTTTCGCCGTGGTAGCTGCCCTCAAGGCAGAGAAACTCCTGCTTTTCCGTTCGGCCACGATTGCGCCACGCGTGGAATGACATCTTGAGCGCGATTTCCGTCGCTGAAGCACCGTCGGAGGCGTAGAAGCAATGGCCGAGCGTGCCGCCGGTCAGTTGCGACAGACGTTCGGACAGTTCGACTACCGGCTGGTGCGTGAAGCCGGCGAGGATGACGTGTTCGAGTTCTTCGAGTTGCTGACGCAGCGCGGCATTGATGCGCGGGTTGCAATGGCCGAACAGATTGACCCACCAGGAGCTGATGCCATCAAGATAGCGTTTGCCGTCAAAGTCATGCAGCCAGACGCCTTTAGCACTGGCAATCGGAATCAGCGGCAGGGCGTTGCTGCCCGCGTGCTGCTTCATTTGCGTGCACGGGTGCCAGACGGCAGCCAGGCTGCGATGCAGGAGCTCAGTATTGTTCAACGTGTTGAGTATTTCAGGTTAGTGCAGCGTCTGTGAAGGCGCGTTGTTTAGCTCGGGCAACTCGGCGTGGACCGCATCGCCCTCAATATTCGGATAGAGCGGCGCACCGCAGTCGTCGCAGAATTCAAACGGGAACTGCTGGTCGAGCGTGACTACTTCCTTGATGCCCGAGTCGCGTAATACCGCCTCGATTTCACCAGCGATGTCGTTGGTTTCGTCTTCGGCACCGAGCAAGGGCCAGACCACGCCGTGGTAGGTGGCGTCGCTGTCTCGCGGGCCAAAACCGACGCGGTATTCCTCCAGGCGCTGATCGTGGAAGCCGCCAATTACGGCACGCAGACCTTCCGCAGGTTGTCCCAATGTCGTTTGCAGGAAGGCTACCGAAGCACGCAGCGAGTAAGGCCGCGAGGCGCTGTCGGCAAAGCGGCAGGCTGCGTGGTAGGCATCGGCGAGCAAGGGTTGAAACGCGCAGCCGGTGAGCAGCGGTTCAAAGCTCGGGCCACCCTGTTTCACCCATTCCTTGAGCGCCGCTTCGCGCGTGCTGTCACCCTCATTCCAGCGGAAGAGCGCAGCACCGCGCGGCACGGCGATGGCACCGACCACATAACGTGTATCAGACAGGAAGCGGTTGGTTTCCGGCATCGTCGCCACATCGCATTTGAGTTCCTGATTGCCGAGTGCTGCAGCACCCAGTTCGCGCATCAGTTGCCAGGTATCAACGAAGGTGCGTGGCAGTTGGTCCGGGCTGTACAGGTAGTCGGCCAGCGCGATTTGCGCTTTACCGGCAAACACATGGGCGCCCAGCTGAACCTTGAGTGTTTGCAGCGTGCTTTTCGGGATGGCGCCTGCCGGGATCGAGAAGCGCGACCAGGCGAGCAGCGGAACATTGAACAGCAGAATGTCGAAATCCTGCCCCTGATGCGCCATCACGCAGGATTCGGCACGCGATTCGATCATGTCGGCGAGGTCGTCGTGGGCTGCGGCGTGCGTATCAAACAGTCGATCCAGCGCGGCATTGAGGTCATCTTCGGCACTGCTGTGCAGTA
This sequence comes from uncultured beta proteobacterium, assembly GCA_903953145.1. Taxonomy (GTDB): domain Bacteria; phylum Pseudomonadota; class Gammaproteobacteria; order Burkholderiales; family Rhodocyclaceae; genus CAJBIL01. The sequence goes on along the minus strand of CAJBIL010000138.1, from coordinate 3,392 downwards.
GCTTATCCACCAGCTCGGCGAGGCGGATTTCCCAGAAGGAATCTTCCAGCTTGCCGCCGGCTTCGGCGAGCCCCGTGGCCAGTCGCCCCAGTTCGGTAGCGTCGGTCGAGATGCGCTTGCGGGAAGAGAATCTTGAGCGTTTCATGGTTTGGTGCCTGAGAGCGAATCGACCGTCTATTGTACCAAGCTGACATGCTGTTCTACGAAGCATCGATTTTCGCTACAAAGAGAAAATGGCTAACTGCGCCTCTATGCCGTGGCAGAAGCGGCTAGACTGATACAAAAGTGTCTGAGCATGGTCAGCCGAATCAGGCAGCGCGAGATAAAAATGGTGGAAATGGTGTACTGGAGGGGTGATGTTCAGGGATTTTGACGTCGTCTTCGGGCAGCAGTTATGCGACGTACTCGCCGCCGAGCTGGGCTTTGTCTGTAATTTTATGGGCGAGGCAGGGCGCATTGTTGCTTCCAGTGAGCATCAGCGTATTGGCCAGAGCCATGCCATTGCAGCGCGCATCATGGGTGGTGAAATAGACGAGTACGGCGTTTCGGCGATTGAGGCCGCGCAATCTCCGACCATGCGAGAAGGTATCAACATGGGGATTGATGTCGACGGCACGCGCTTGATCAGCTTCAGCATTGTCGGGCCACTGGAGACGGTTCGCCCGCTGGCGCGTCTAATACGTTTTTGCGTGGTATCCCTGTTGCGTGTTCGTCAGCAGGGCGATATCACCGGATCACCCGCCAGCGCTACAAATTACAACCTGCCCGAGCTGTTGAGCCATGCCAGCGACAGCATCGAAAATAGCCTGACCCGCCTGCGTGATGCGGTGGACAACATCGATCAGGGCATTACCGTGTTTGATGCAGAAATGCGGCTGGTGGTCTGGAACAAGCGTTTTCTCGAGTTGAGTTGTTTGCCCCCGGCGCTGATCGTTACTGGTTTGCCGCTTGCGATGATGATTCGTTACTCCGCCGAATGCACCGGTTATTCGCACGAAGCAATTGAAGCGATGATTGCCCGGCGAATGGCGGTCGTTGCGTTGTGTGAGTCAAATCAATCCGAGTACGTAATGCCCGGTGGCGTGGTCATAGCGCTGGTCGACCAGCCATTGCCCAACGGTGGGTTCGTCTCGACTTATACCGACGTTACCCGCCGACACCAGGGCGACGTTGCCCTGCGTGCTGCTTACGATAACGCCGAGCGTCTGGTCGAAGCACGAACGCGCGAGCTGCGCGACTTTGCCGAACTCTCGGCAGACTGGTTCTGGGCACAGGATGCGGAATTCCGCTTCACCAGTTTTTGGGGGCTGGCCACCGATAAATTGCAGCGCAAGCAAAGCGATTTTTTCGGCAAGCGACGCTGGGATATGCCTATTTCAGGCGTTACGGCCAAGCAGCTTGCCGAGCATATCGCCACTTGTCAGCGGCACGAGGCATTCCGCTATTTCGAGTACGAAATACCAGATGCCGATGGGGTGTGCCAATATTTCTCGATTAGCGGCACACCGGTATTCAACAAGCAAGGCGACTTTACCGGCTATCACGGCAATGGCAGCAACATCACCGAGTTGCGTCTTGCCGAGCGGGCGATCAAGAACAGTGAGCGACATCTGGCACAGATTGTTGATGGGAGCTCGATTCCCACTTTTGTCATTGATGCCGAAAACCGTGTCACGCACTGGAACAAAGCCTGTGTCAATCTCACCGGGCTGGCTGCCAGCGAGATGCTTGGCAGCCAGAATGTCTGGCGGGCGTTTTACCAGACGCCCCGACCGACCATGGCGGATCTGGTGCTGGCCGGGGCGGTGGATGAGACGATTGCCGGGTATTACGAAAAATTCAGTCACTCGCCCCTGATTGCCGGTGCCTTTGAAGCCGAAGGTTTTTACCCGCAGATGGGTGAGGGCGGGCGCTGGCTGTACTTCACGGCAGCGCCGTTACGCGACGTTGATGGCAAGTGCTGCGGTGCCCTTGAAACCATCCAGGATGTCACCGAAAACCGGCGCAACCAGCAATTACTCAAAGCGCAGGCCGAAGAGAGAATCCAGCTGCTGGCCTTCTCCGACCCATTGACCGGCCTGCCCAATCGGCGGCTACTCCTGGATCGTCTTGAACATGCACTGGTCGTCAGTGCGCGCAGCAAGCATTACGGTGCCTTGTTTCTCATTGATCTTGACGATTTCAAGGGCCTCAACGACACGCGGGGACATTACATTGGCGACCTGCTGCTCAAGCAGGTTGCACAACGCATTGTCAGTTGCGTTCGTGAAGTGGATACCGTGGCGCGACTGGGGGGCGACGAATTCGTTGTGATGCTCGAAGATCTGAGTGAAAACGCATTGGAAGCCATCGGCCAGGCCGAGTCCGTCGGCGCAAAAATCCTGACTACGCTGAATCAGCCTTACATGCTTCAGGAATCCGCCCAGCACAGCACGCCCAGTATCGGCGTAACCCTGTTCGGTGATCAGCAAAGTTCGCTGGAAGAGTTGCTGAAGCAAGCCGACCTTGCCATGTATCGCGCTAAATCGTCTGGCCGTAATGCCCTGCGTTTTTTCGATCCGGAAATGCAATCGGTGGTGGCAGCGCGTGTTGCCATGGAGGCCGATTTGCGTCAGGGCTTACAGAAAAACCAGTTCATCCTGCATTACCAGCCGCAAGTTGACCACACCAGTCGTGTGCTGGGGGCAGAAGCACTGGTACGCTGGCTGCATCCGTTGCGCGGCATGGTGCAGCCCGGTGAGTTTATTCCGCTGGCCGAGGAAACCGGGCTGATTCTGCCGCTTGGCTTATGGGTGCTGACAACCGCCTGCGCGCAATTGAGCGCCTGGGCAAAACAGCCGGAAACCGCGCAGCTAACGCTCGCGGTGAATGTCAGCGCCCATCAGTTCCGCCAGAAAAACTTTGTCGGCGAGGTGCTGGCGGTACTTGGTCAGCACGCTATCGCACCCGGCAAACTCAAACTGGAACTGACCGAGAGCCTCCTGCTTGAAGACGTTGAAGACATCATCGCCAAAATGACCTTGCTCAAGGCGAGTGGTGTGGGCTTCTCGCTGGACGATTTTGGTACCGGTTACTCGTCACTGTCCTACCTCAAGCGTTTACCGCTCGACCAGCTCAAGATCGACCAGTCTTTTGTGCGCGATGTACTGGCTGATCCCAACGATGCGGCGATTGCCCGCACCATCGTCACGCTGGCGCACAGCCTTGGGTTGGGCGTTATTGCCGAGGGCGTCGAAACAGAAGCGCAACTTCTTTTCCTTGCCGGTCACGGCTGCCACGCCTATCAGGGCTATCTGTTCAGCCGCCCACTGGTACTGCCGGCATTTGAGCAGTTTGTGGCGCTTAAAAACGATTCGGGTATTTAGGTAATTACTCAATTACCTGGCTGCTGA
>CAJBIL010000137.1 GCA_903953145.1 uncultured beta proteobacterium | reverse complement strand
TAAACAAACAGCCAAAGCATTTTGTTCGGCCAGGAATAGTAATTCTGCGGCTCTAAAGTAAAAATCAAAAGCGACAGGTTTGTCCGACAATAAGGCAAATACAGCACTGAGAATTTCTGAACCACTATTGGCAACTAATGCGGACTCCAGCCTGCTGATATTCATTGCACTCATTCTGTTTTAACTCCTGTGCTGTCAAACACTACGCGCCCGCTAACCAGTGTGGTGCGGACTCGACCTGCCATTTCGTAACCAATGAAGGGGGTGTTTTTACCTTCGCTGCGTAGTGCCTGGGGGGTGACTTGCCATGGCTCAACGGGGTCGAAAAGGCAAATGTCGGCGGGGCTGCCTTGCGTTATTGCGCCGGCGTTGATGCCGAGAATGGCGGCTGGGTCACAGGTGATTCTGGCCAGGGCGCTGAGTAGGGGGATTTTGTCTTCTGCGGCCCATTTCAGGGTCAGCGGCAACAGGAGTTCCAGTGCCGTGGCGCCGGGCTGGGCTTCGGCAAAGGGTAGTTGTTTGCCGTCTGCATCAACCGGCGTGTGATCCGAGCAAACGGCGGCGAGGCCTTCGGCAGCGGCGGCACGCAGTGCGTCGCGGTCGCTGCCTGAGCGCAACGGTGGGTCGAAGCGGGCATGGCTGTCAAAGTAGCCGATGTCCATTTCGGATAAATGCAGGTGATGGATGGCGACATCGCACGTCACAGCCAGGCCGCTGCGTCGCGCTTCGCGCACCAGGGCAACACCGGCTGCGGAAGACAGCCGGGCAAGATGCAGGCGAACGCCGGTTGCGCGCGCCAGTTGTAGCGCTGTGGCGATGGCGACGGTTTCGGCACAGACGGGGATGCCGGTCAGGCCAAGGCGTGAGGCTACTTCACCGTCGTGGGCTACGCCATCGCGTGCGAGGTTGTGATCCTGGGGTTGCAGACGAATGGTGTAATTGAAGTTGGCGGCATATTGCATGGCGCGCAGCAACACCTGGCTGTCGACAATCGGGTGTTTGGCTTGCGAGAAGGCGATACAGCCGGCGCGTGTCAGGCTGTGCATCTCGGCGAGTTTTTCTCCGGCCAGTTGTCGGGTCAATGCACCAATCGGGTATACCTGCGCCAAACCAAGGGTTGCGCTGCGCCTGACCAGCCGTTCAACAAGCCCCGGCTCGTCGAGCGGCGGGTTGGTGTCCGGCGGGCAAGCCAGTGCGGTCACGCCACCAGCAACGGCTGCGGCAAGCTCGGGCTCGATGCCGGCGAGGCGGGTTGATAGATCAACCAGACCGGGGCAAACGATCAGGCCGCTGGCGTCGATGGTGCGTCCCGCGACGAAACCCGCAGGCGCTTCGCCGATGGCGGCGATGTGTCCGTCGACAATGAAAAGGTCACGCTGTGCATCGGTGCTGCTTTTCGGGTCGATCAGGCGGCCGTTCCGGATATGGATATTTTGCTGAGCCATCTTTCCCATTGTTTCCGTTGTTTTCGTTGTTTTTGTTGATTCCATCGTTCAGTTTCCCGCCAGAATACTCATGACCGCCATGCGGACGGCGATACCGAAGGTGACCTGCGGCAGGATGACGGCTTGTGGCCCGTCGGCAACTTCTGAGTCGATTTCGACACCCCGGTTCATCGGGCCCGGGTGCATCACGATGGCGTCGGGCCTGGCCAGGGCCAGGACTTCCGGCGTCAGGCCGTAGCAGTTGAAATATTCACGGGCAGAGGGCAGTAAAGCGCCGTTCATGCGCTCGTTTTGCAGGCGCAGCATGATGACCACGTCGCAATCCCTGATCCCTTCACGCAGGTCGTGGCAAACGCGCACGCCCATCCTTTCGACTGCCGTTGGCAGCAGTGTTTGTGGCCCGACAGCGCGGATTTCGCCTGCGCCGAGCGTACTCAGTGCGTGGATGTCGGAGCGGGCAACACGTGAGTGCAGGATGTCGCCGACAATCGCCACCCGCAGATTGGCAAAATCGCGTTTGTAATGGCGAATTGTGTACATGTCGAGCAGGCCCTGCGTCGGGTGCGCATGGCGCCCGTCACCGGCATTAACCACGTGTACATCGTCGCGCCCGGTGCGGTGCAGATGGTCGGCGATCAAGTAAGGGGCGCCGCTTGAAGCGTGGCGGACAACGAACATGTCGGCATGCATGGCGACGAGATTGTCGACCGTATCGAGCAAGGTCTCGCCCTTGGCAGTCGAGGAGCGCGTCACATCAAGGTTGATCACATCCGCCGAGAGGCGTTTGGCAGCGATTTCGAAGGTGGTGCGGGTACGCGTCGAGTTTTCGAAGAAGACGTTAAAAACGCTTTTGCCACGCAGCAGCGGTACTTTTTTGACATCGCGGTCGGAGACCTCGAGGAAATTCGAGGCGGTGTCGAGGATGTGCGTGAGGATTTCACGCGGCAGGCCGTCAATGGACAGCAGGTGCGTTAGTTCGCCGTGGACGTTGAGTTGAGGGTTTTTATGCAGTGGATTGCGATGCTGTGAATACGTTGAATCAGGCATGATCTGCAAGCCTCCATTGCAGCCGGCCACTGGCGTCGGGTTCGAGAATCAGCTCTTCATCGGGTTCAAGGTCTATATCCCAGGTGCAGAACTCGGCGCAGATCGGCAACTCGCGCCCGCCTCTGTCGGCGAGGACGGCCAACTGGATGCTTGCCGGGCGGCCATAGTCAAATAATTCGTTGATCGCCGCGCGGGTGGTGCGGCCGGTGTAGAGCACGTCATCAACGAGGATCAACGGGCGACCTTCGACATCAAAGGGAATCGCTGTCGGTTTGATTTGCGGGTGCAGCCCTTTGGCGCCGAAATCGTCGCGGTAGAAAGAGACGTCGATCAGCCCGATTTCGTCAGGGAATACGGCTTCGCCAAGCAGCTCACGCAGACGTTTGGCAATCCAGGCGCCGCCGCTGTGGATGCCGATTAGCGCAGTATTAGGCCGCAGTTGCGGGCGGATAAGGTCAGCCAGTTCGACGCACTGCGCCTCGGCATCGGGGAGATCAGTTTGTTGCATGGGTTGGGCGGTCCAGGTAAGCATCAAAATAACACTGCAAAATGAGTTGTGCGGCGACTGCATCAAGGTGGGCTTTGGCGCTTTTGGCGTTATGGCCGGAATCACGCAAGCGTTCTTGCGCCTCAATCGAGGAAAGCCGTTCGTCGGCGTAATCGACGTTGAGCCCGAAGCGGCCACGCAGCTGGTTGGCAAAACGGGTGCAACGTGCAGTCATGGCATGTGCCTCGCCATCAAGTGTCAGCGGCAGGCCGACGACGAGGCTGGTGGGGCGCCATTCGTCGATCAGCGCGCTGATCGCGGCAAATCGCTCGGCGTTGGCTTCGCCATGAATGACGGTGAGCGGGTGTGCCTGCAACAGTGTCCATTCGCCCACCGCAACACCAATCCGTTTTTCACCGAAATCAAAAGCCAGGACGGTGCCGTTCTGGATGCTGTCAGTGCGTGTTTGCGGGGCTGCCTCAGGCATGCCCAACGCCTTCGGCGAGATGCGTAAAGTCGATACCGAGCGTCTCCATGGCCGAGCCAAGGCGCTCTTCATAAGGCAGATCGAATAGAATGCGGGGGTCTGCGGCGACCGTCAGCCAGGCGTTTTCGGCGAGTTCTGCTTCAAGCTGGCCGGCCGACCAACCGGAGTAGCCGAGCGTAACCATCACATCGTGCGGTTGTCCGTGCAGCGCTACGGCCTGTAGCACATCGCGCGAGCTGGTCAGCCCCACGTGGGAATTGACGGCAAGCGTTGATTGCCACTCGCCGACCGGGCGATGCAGGACAAAGCCGCGATCCGTTTGCACCGGCCCGCCAAAAAAAACAGGCAGATTGGTAAACCCTTCGGCCTCCAGCGGGATCTCGATTTTCTCGAAAAGTGTGGCCAGATTCATGTCGATTGGCCGATTGACGATCACGCCGAGCGCACCTTGCTCATTATGTTCGGCAATATAGACAAGGGTTCTGGAAAAATAGGGATCAGTCATTGCCGGCATGGCGATGAGGAAGTGATCGGTAAGATTGACACTTTGCATGAGCTTATTTTAATCGTCGGCGGCGGCTGACACAAAGTTTAGGTGGTAAATCGTGGCAATTCTTGATTCTGTCCTCGTTTGGTTCCGGCGCGATCTGCGTGATACCGATCATGCGGCGCTTGCCGAGGCCTTGCGGCGCGGGCGGCGTGTCTATTGCGTCTTCATTTTCGACCGGGAAATTCTTGATCAGTTACCCACCCGGACAGACCGCCGCGTCGACTTCATTCACCAATCACTGCTGACGCTTGACGCTGCTTTGCGCAAGCGCGGCGGGGCATTGATTGTTCGTCATGCCTGGGCCGTTAGCGAGCTACCAAAACTGGCTGGCGCGCTTGGCGTTTCGGCGGTTTTCGCCAATCGTGACTATGAGCCACAGGCCAAGCGGCGTGATGCCACGGTAGCAGCAGCGCTCGGCAAGGCCGGGATTGCATTTGAGTCGTTCAAGGATCAAGTTATTTTCGATGGCCCTGAAGTGCTGACGCAAGCCGGACGACCGTACAGCGTATTCACCCCGTACAAGAATGCCTGGCTGAAGCGACTTACCGAAGAGGATGTGCAGGCGCATGAGGGGCCTGCGGCAAATACTGCAAGCGCAGGCGCATTGGCGATTTCAACAGAAACCGGCGAAATTCCCACGCTGGCTGATCTGGGCTTTATGGCCAGCGACCTCCGGCAACTCGGGATCGTCCCCGGCATGCCGGGCGCGCAGCAGCTGGTTGATGATTTTTCCGGGCGTATCGGGCGCTACCGGGCACAGCGTGATTACCCGGCGGTGAAGGGCGTTTCGTATCTGTCGGTGCACTCACGTTTTGGAACGGTGTCGATCCGCGCTCTGGTACGTGCTGCCCGCGCCGCCATTGCCGCCGCTGTGCGTGATGGGAAAAATTCAGAAAATCCCGAACAGGACAGCGAAGGCGCCATGACCTGGCTTTCCGAGCTGATCTGGCGTGATTTTTATTTCATGATTCTCGATACCTTCCCGCATGTCACCGAGCGCTCTTTCAAGCCGGAGTTTGATGCCATCGAGTGGGAACAAGGCGCACAGGCGGATGCACATTTTGCCGCGTGGTGCGGCGGACGCACTGGCTATCCGTTGGTTGATGCAGCAATGCACCAACTGAATAACACCGGCTACATGCACAATCGTCTGCGTATGGTGGTGGCCTCGTTCCTGACCAAGGATCTCGGCATTCACTGGCAACGCGGTGAGGCGTGGTTTGCGCAACAACTCAATGATTTCGATCTGGCAGCGAATAACGGTGGCTGGCAATGGGCTGCGTCGTCGGGCTGTGATGCACAGCCGTGGTTCCGCATTTTTAATCCGATCACGCAATCCGAGCGCTTTGATCCGGCGGGCAAGTTCATCCGTCGTTATTTGCCGGCGCTAGCGGCCGTACCGGATAAGCACATTCACGCGCCGTGGCGCATGAGTGCGGCAGAGCAGGTGGCCTGCGGTGTCATTGTCGGGCGTGATACACCCGCCCCAATCGTCGAGCATGACGAAGCGCGGCGTCGCACACTGCAACGCTACGCGGTCGTCAAGCGGGACGTTTCGCCCTAACCGATGCGTAGGTCGTGGCCCGAGGCCCTCCGCCGGTAGGTCGTGGCCCGAGGCCAGGAGCCCGAGGCCCCCGCAGGGCTTTGCGCGGGTTCACCCCGACAATCCACCGCCGATGTCGGGGTGAACCCCGACCTACGATCGGCCTGGGTTGTTATTTTGCCTTGATGTAGTCAGCGATCAGCCCGAGCAGTTCTTCTTCCTGATAAGGCTTGCCGAGGTATTGATTGACGCCGATTTCCTTCGCGTAGCTGCGGTGCTTGTCGGCCGTTCGCGAGGTGATCATGATGATCGGGATGTCTTTCAAACGGGCATCGGCACGCACGTTGCGCGTGAAATCGAAGCCGTCCATGCGCGGCATTTCAATATCAACCAGCAGCACATCGGGCAATACGTCGAGCAACTGCTCCAGCGCATCCACACCGTCTTTCGCGGTGAACACCTGATAGCCCTCGCGCGCCAGCAGGCGGCCGGTAATTTTGCGCACGGTCAAAGAATCATCGACCACCATCACCGTTGGTAGCGCCACCAACGGCTCATTATTGCCCGAGGGTTTCTGCAAGGTCGGGATCGGGGCGGCAAAGGCCACGGTGGGTGCGCGGCTGGTCAGGGCGACCGGGTTGAGGATGAGTACGACCTGGCCGTTGCCGAGCACCGTTGCGCCGTCAATACCGATGACCCGGGCCAGTTGCGGCCCGATGTTCTTGACGACGATTTCCTGATTGCCTTTGAGCTCATCGACCTGAACGGCAATGCGTTGCTTGCCACTACGCAGCAGGAGCACCCAGTATTTCCGGCGCATTTCGGGCAGCGCCTGGGTTTCGCCAAGCAAATGCGGGAGGAAATTAAACGGGAATTTGTTACCCATCCATTCGGCGACCCCGGCATCGCGAATGCCGGCCAGTTCGGCTTCCTTGAGATCAAGTACCTGTTCGATCATTACCGAGGGGATGGCGTAGGTACGGTTGCCGGTACGCACCAGCAGGGCCTGGGTCACCGCCAGCGTGAGCGGGATGTAGAGGCGGAAAGTCGTCCCGGTGCCCGGGGCAGAAACAAGTTCGATGCGACCACCGAGGCTGGTGACTTCGGTTTTTACAATGTCCAGACCGATACCACGGCCGGCAATCTGCGAAAGCTCGGTCGCCGTCGAAACGCCTGGCATAAAAATCAGGTCGACCAGCCGGTCATTATCAATTTCTTCATCTTCGGCAATCAGTCCGGCCGTAATCCCCCGGCGATGGATGCGCTCAAAGTCGAGGCCGGCACCGTCGTCGGAAAAACTGAGGATGATTTCGTTGCCTTCCTGCGCCAGTGTCAGCGTGATTTCACCGATTTCCGGCTTACCCTGTGCCAGCCGCGTTTCACGCGCTTCAAGCCCGTGTGCGATGGCGTTGCGCAAAAGGTGTTCGAGTGGCGCGCCCATTTTCTCGAGGACGCTGCGGTCGATTTCAACCTGCCCGCCACGGATCTCAAGGTTGGCGCGTTTGCCGAGTTCCTTGCCGGTTTGCCGGACAATCCGGTAGAGCCGGTCTGCCACGCTGGCAAAAGGCACCAT
>CAJBIL010000136.1 GCA_903953145.1 uncultured beta proteobacterium | reverse complement strand
GGCAACTCGCTGCGCAGTGCCTTTGAAAGCTCCAGCGGGTTGGCCGTCGCCTGTTTGATCACGCCCAGCGCAACCGCTGCCTTGCCGTTGAAGCGCACCGTACTGCGCTCGGAGGCGGCACCAATGTCTACCCGGCCAAGGTCGCCAATCCGCACTGGATAGCCATTGGCCTGCTTGACAATGATGTCGGCGAATTGCGCAGGTTCGGTCAGATCGGTGCGCGCAACCACCGAGAATTCGCGGCTCTGGCTTTCGATCCGCCCGGCCGGCACTTCGACGTTCTGTTTACGCAGAGCGTCCTCAATATCTTGCGGCGTCAGGTTCTGGGCGGCCAGCCGGTCACGATCCAGCCAGATGCGCATGGCGAATTTTCGTTCGCCAAATACCCGCACATCGGCTGCCCCGGGCAGCGTTTGCAGGCGCGGTTTGACGATGCGATTGGCGACGTCGGTCACCTCAAGCGCCGAATGCACATCCGACGAAAAAGCGATCCAGATAATCGGATTGGCATCGGCCTCGATCTTGGCGATAACTGGCTCATCAATATCGGTTGGCAGCTTGTTACGCACTCGCGATACGCGGTCACGCACATCGGAGGCGGCCGAATCCGGATTGCGTTCGAGCTTGAAGCGCACCGAGATCTGGCTGTTTTCCTGCCGCGAAATCGAGGTGATGACATCAACGCCTTCAATCCCGGCCAGTGAATCTTCCAGCGGCTTGGTAATCTGCGATTCAATGATTTCAGCCGATGCGCCGCGATACGTTGTATCAACCGTCACCACCGGCTCGTCGATTTTTGGATACTCGCGCACCGGCAAACGCGTATAGGAAACCAGGCCGATCAGCATCACACTGAGCGACAAAACCGTCGCGAAGACGGGGCGGCGGATACAGAGATCAGAGATTTTCATTTGGCGGGCGCCACTGGTGCCGCAGCCTCAACCAGCGCGCGCACTGGCGCGCCGTCACGCAATTTGAGCTGACCGGCCGTCACGATTTCATCGCCGGCATTCAAGCCCTCAACAATCTCGACCTGCGCAGCACGCCGCAACCCGGGCTTGACCACGGTGCGCATGGCCTTGCCATCGGTCACTCGGAACACATAAGGCGCCTTGGCATCCGGGATCAGCGCCTGCTCGGGAATCAGCAACACATTGCTGCGCTTCTCAAAAATCAGACGCACGCGCACAAACATGCCGGGGCGCAGCGTGGCGGCCTCATTCGACAGATGCGCACGGATCGAAATAGCACGGCCATTGGTATCAACCAGCGGATTGATCGCATCAAGCACCGCTTCAAAACGCTGACCGGGCAGCGCGTCGGTCGAGACCTCAATGCCCTGCCCCGGCTTGAGTTGCCCGAGATACGACTCAGGCAAACGGAAATCAATCTTCAGCGTGCTGATGTCCTCAAGATTGATCAGCTCCTGGCCTTCCTTCACATAATCGCCCACGCTGACATTGCGAATGCCGACCACACCGGCAAACGGCGCCTTGATGCGTGTTTTGTCGAGCTTGGCCT
>CAJBIL010000135.1 GCA_903953145.1 uncultured beta proteobacterium | reverse complement strand
TGCCAGCGCGCGCACATAATGCTGCGTGCGACGCAGGTGGTTGCCGGTTTCGTTGTCGCGGGTCTCAGCCAGTGAGGCCAGCGCGAGAATGGTCACATCCTGAATGAATTCGAGTTCCTTGGCCCGCTTGGAAACTTCGGTAACAAGAAATACATTTTTGTCCTTGACGAAATCGGCCGCCAGTTTCATGCCAAGTTGTGTTTTTACCCGCGCGCGCAGAATCGGACCACTAATTGGCTTGGCAATATAGTCAACCGCACCCAGTGCGAAACCCGTCTCTTCATCAGACTCATTGCTCATTGCGGTGAGGAAAATCACCGGAATATCGCGGGTTGCCGGGTTTGCCTTGAGCCGGCGGCAAACTTCATGGCCGTTGAGATCCGGCATCATGATGTCCAGCAGGATGATGTCCGGTTTGGGTTCCGTCGCCGCCAGGCGCAAACCTTTCTCGCCCCCGTTGGCGGCCTTGAGCCGGTAGTCGCGCTTGAGCAGTTCGTTGATGATGCCGAGGATCTCGGGGCTGTCGTCGATCACCAGTACGGTATCGGATGGCCCTCCCGGAATTGTTGCGCCGGATAGTGTCATATGGCCTCCTCTCTGGGTCGGACGTCCTGCAGCAGGCGCAAGGCATCATCGAGATCGCAGGCCAGCACCGCTGCCTCGATTTCGGCCAGGCGTGCGGCAGGCAGGACAGCGTGTAGCGCACCGTGATTTCTATCCAGCCAGGCCATTGCTTCCGGGTTGCTGTCGCTGAGAAGATGTTCGAGTTCAGACATCGCCAGCGCCCCGGCGGCGATGTCGTGAACTGCTTTGGCGGGCGGCGCCGGTACGCGATCGCGCACAGCGGCAATCAACTCGCGCAATTGGTCATCAACGATACCGATGCGTGCGTCCAGTTCGGTGCGGGGCAAGCGTTCGCCCAAGTCCTTTTCCAGTGCGGCAGCGTCGGCTGCCAAAGCACTTGCGCCGATGCTGCCAGCCACGCCTTTCAAGGTATGCGCCTGACGTTGCGCCGTGCCCCAATCGTCGGCATCGAGCGCCACACGGATAAGGTGGCAGGTGCTTTCCTGAAGTTTGCAGAATTTGCGCAAGGTGGCGAAATAGAGGTCGGTGCTGCCCAGCATGCGGCGCAAGGCCGGGCCGGAGTCGATCCCGGGAACACCCAGCTCAAAAGTCGACGCGGGTGACACGGTGTCACTGGCGTTCGCACTGCTGACTGTGGTCGACGGCGGCACGATGACACGCAGCGGCGGTATCCATTTCAGCAAGGTCTGCCAGAGCAGATCGGGCTCGATCGGTTTGACGAGAAAATCGTTCATGCCCGAGTCCAGACAGCGCTGGCGGTCCACGGGCTGTGCGTTTGCAGTCATCGCCACCACCGGAACGTCCGCAAGATCCGGGATGCGGCGCAATTCATACGTCGCCGCGACGCCATCCATGACCGGCATCTGCATGTCCATCAGTACCAAAGCGTATTTTTTTTCTTGCAACCGGTCGAGCGCAACGCGCCCGTTTTCGGCCAGATCCACATCGAAGTG
>CAJBIL010000134.1 GCA_903953145.1 uncultured beta proteobacterium | reverse complement strand
GCCGGCACCGTCGTCGGAAAAACTGAGGATGATTTCGTTGCCTTCCTGCGCCAGTGTCAGCGTGATTTCACCGATTTCCGGCTTACCCTGTGCCAGCCGTGTTTCACGCGCTTCAAGCCCGTGTGCGATGGCGTTGCGCAAAAGGTGTTCGAGTGGCGCGCCCATTTTTTCGAGGACGCTGCGGTCGATTTCAACCTGCCCGCCACGGATCTCAAGGTTGGCGCGTTTGCCGAGCTCCTTGCCGGTTTGCCGGACAATCCGGTAGAGCCGGTCTGCCACGCTGGCAAAAGGCACCATACGAACGCTCATCAGGGCCTGTTGCACTTCGCGGTTCAAACGGGCTTGCGCGAGGATGGCAGCATTGGCGTCATCAAGGTTCTTGAGCAGGTTTTGCTGCACGGTGGCAACGTCGTTGACCGACTCGGCCATCATCCGCGTCAGCTCCTGGAAGCGCGTGAAACGGTCGATCTCCAGCGGGTCGAAGCCGGCATGGCGCTCGTCGGCAATCGCCGTGCGTGACTGCATCTGTGACTCGGCCTGAATTTCGATGTCGCGCAACTGGCGGCGCAGGCGGATGACGTTTTCGGTTAAATCGAGCAGCGAACTCTTCAGGCCGCGCATTTCGCCTTCGATACGCGCCCGGGCAATCGACAATTCGCCGGCTTCGTTGACCAGCCGGTCAATCAGGTCGGCACGTACCCGCAGCATGGCGCGTGGCGTACCGGCCTCGGGGTCGGGTTCAACATCTTCAGCCTGACGATTTTCCTGGCGGCGGTTGCTGGCATTGACGACGGATTCAGGGACTGCCGCTGTCGAGACTTCCGGCGTATTTTTACCCGTGGCAGTCGCCGCCGTTGCAACTTCTTCCGGCTTGCTCACCGGGAGATCAAACGCTTCACCGTTTTGCAGCCGGTCGACGATCTGGATAACGGCATCGTAAGCGTTATCGACTTCATCAATCAGTTCAGGCGGTGCGCTGCCGGTCCGGTGTGCGGCTTCAACGCGGGTTTCAATGGCATGCGCAATCTCGCCAAGACTCATCGCACCGGCCATCCGCGCGCTGCCTTTCAGCGTATGCAGGTGGCGCAAAAGGGTGCGCATCGCTGCAACATCGGCTGGATTGGTGCGCCAGGCGCGCAGTTGCTTCGTGATGTTTTCGTTGAGATCAAGCGCTTCTTCAAGGAAGAGCGGCAGGAGTTGTTCGTCAAGTTCGTCTTGCAGCAAGGGCGCTTCGGGGGCTGCCGGCTTGGTTGCCGGTTCTGCCGGCACGCTCACCGGCAGGGCTGCAATCGCTGATTCGGCGCTTGCTGTTGCTTCGTCCCCGGTTTTATCGGCCTTATCCGGCGTGACCGCTTCGGCGGCGCTTTCGATCAGTGGCGTCGGGTAAATCCCATTGAGTGCATCGACCAGCGCGGGTACGCCTTCCGGAGTGCAGCCCTCGGCTACCATGTAGAGCATCACCTCAAGTTCGGCGATGGCTTGCTGAAGCACGACAAAGGTTCCCAGGCTGGCCGGGTGGCTGGCCTGATCTCGGCGCAGCAGTGCGTGTTCCAGTGCCAGCCCAAGATGATTGATTCCGGCCAGCCCAACGGTTCCGGCAATCCCGCCCAGCGTATGCGCGGCGCGATAAAGTTCGTGCGAGGTGGGCAGCGTCAGATCTGCTTCAAGGGTTTTGCATTCGCGCTGAAGCGTGACCAGGTGGTTGCGCGCTTCTTCGAGGAATATTTCGTGCAGGGCGGATGACAAACCGGCAACTGGTTCGGCACTTTCTTCAACCTCAGCCGGCTCAGGTTCAGGCTCAGGTTCAGGCTCAGGTTCAGGCTCAGGTTCAGGCTCAGGCTCAGGCTCAGGCTCAGGCTCAGGCTCAGGCTCAGGCTCAGGCTCAGGTGCGGGTGCGGGTGCGGGTGCTTCGGCTGGGAGATTTAATTCGAAGTCGAGTTCTTCTGTTTCGCTCGATTCTGCGGCGGGTTCGATTTCGGTTTCAGCTTCAACTTCTGCTTCAATTTCTTTTTCAACTTCCTCTATGGTTTCCGGCAAGTCAGCAACGGCTTCGGGTACCGGCAAGGCAGCAGGCCGTGCAATCTCCGGCAACTCGTCGTCGCCCAGCCTGAGCGATTCTGCGAGCGTTACCAGCGTACGCGGATCGGGCGTGGCGCTGGATTTGTGTTCAAGGAACGCGACCCAGTCCGTAAAAATTTCGTGGGATTGATCAAGCAGATCGAGAAACGGGGGCGTGACTTCAAGTTCCTGTCGCAGCCACAGGTTAAGCACTTGCTCAACCGACCAGGCGACCTCGCCGAGGTCCTTGAGCCCGACCATGCGGCCACTGCCCTTGAGCGTATGAAAGGCGCGCCGCAGGATGGTCAGGAAGTCGATATTGTGCGGCTGCGCTTTGAGCAGCACGATTTGTTCGCCAATGGTATTGAGAACGTCGTGTGCTTCTTCCAGGAAAATCTCGAGCAGTTCGGCGTCGATCTCTTCGGCGCTCGATTTTGCCAGCTGGATAGTCGCCGCTGATGGCTGCGGCGCGGCAGGTATCGGCTTTGCTGGCACGATGATTTCGTCATCGATTATTGCTGCCGAAGCTTCGCTGGCCTCAGGCACTGAAAGCGTCAGGGGTGGTTCAACCGGCTTGCTTGCCGCAGTTTCGGGTTCGGCAGGTTCAACGACTTCAGGGCTGGCTTCAATGGCTGCGGCTGCCTGGTCTGCTGGTTCCGCTTCGGCGCTAACTTCTGCTGCCGGTTTCTCATTCGGGGCAGACTGCATCTGGCGCACGAAGCTATCAAAATCCGTGGCGCCATGTTGCAAGGCGTCGATGAAGAAACCGACAATCGATAACTGATCCGCGACGCGCTCGAAATCGGCTTCCAGTGGAACATAAGTTGGCGCCGCAAAATTCCGGATGTCGGCCGCACACTGCTGCAAGGCCGCGATAGAGCCATCGTTGCGAATCATGGTCAGTGCGCCGATGACCTGGTGCAGCGGCACTTCAAGCGTATTCAGATCGGCCCGTTTTTCAGCATCACGGAAGAAGCCATCCAGTACCTGTTCGATCTGCGCGAGATTGCTCTGGATTTCCTTCGCGACTTGGCCGATCAGCAGCTTTTCCTGCGCCTGACGCGACATTTCATCGAGTTCAGGGACTTCCGAGCCCGGTAACGGCGGGTTTTCAGCAATACAGCCATGGATCCGCGCCACCATCACATCAACCTGATGGGCAAAATCCGCGCCCAGGCGCTGGAAATTCTCCTGGGCGTTATGCGTCAGCAAAATCGCGGTGGCGATCTCCATGGCCAGGGATTCGCTGTGGCGTGAGGGTTTTTCGGCCAACCAGTTGGCGGCGCTGGCCACTGCTTGCGCCAGACGGCGATAATCGGTCTGGCCTAGCTGCTCGACTGTGGCGGACAGCGTTGTGCAGTGCTCCTTGAACAAGGGCAAAGCCTGTGCGGTGCCGGCGCAGAATTTGTTCCAGGCTTCTTCGGTGGCAAGGATCACGTCGCGCAGGCGGCGGCGCAGGGCGTCCTGCGGGGCGGGTGCGGCGCTTTCTGCGCCCGGCATGATGGCTTGCAACTGGTAGGCCGTCTTGATCTGCTGCACAAGCGCGTGGTCGCTATCGGCACTGGCGACAAAATAGAGCGTGTCGCGTAGCAGGCGTTCGGCAACGTTCTTTGACCCTTCCAGTAGCCGGCGAATTTGCAGATCGATCCGTCCGCACTGCTGTTTGACGTCGGTATCTACGGCCAGGGCACCGTCTGCCAGTGCGGCGAGGAAACCGCTGGTCACCCACCAGAATGAACGCGCCGAGGCGAGATCCTGCGTCGCCTCAATGGCTGTTACGGCACCGAGCATTTCGTCGACGCCGGCGCGATCCCCGGTCGCACGCAACCACATCAGCAGTCCGCGCTGGAAGCGGACACGCGCTTGATGCAGCACATTCGGGATTTCGCTGCGCTCGATCGGTGGTGTGCCACTGGTGCGTGGCGGCGGGCGAACCGTGAGGTCGGGGAAAAACAAGTCGGTGGCTGAAATGCGCTCCAGACCACGCGCTGTTTGCACCTCGCGGTAAATCGGCAGCAGGCGCAACGGCTGATTGGGATGCCCGCTGATCAGGTCGTCCAGATAGTGACGAATGGCGGCCAGGGCACGCTGGGCCAGTGTGATGGTGGCTGCGTCAGCCGGGCGCTGTTGCTGTTCGATGGCTTCAAGCAACGACTCCAGCGCTTCGGCCAGTTGCGTCACGCCGTCAAGGCCAACAATGGTCAGCGCACCTTGCACCTGGTGCAGATGCGTGCGGCAGAATTTGAGTTGCGTGAGATCGCCCGTACTGGCCGTGTACTGTTGCAGCGTCTGGTCGGCACGCTCCAGCGCGAGGTCAATCTCGCTCTTGACCCAGGTGAGCGGGCCAACATCGAACGCCTGGGCTTGATCAAATTCTGTCGCAGCATTCATGTAAGGCAGTATCTCCGCTTTGTGCGCTGGAATTTAGGCGACCTTGAAGCCGGCCACCGAGCCCTTGAGCTCTGTCGCCAGACCGGCCAGTTCACCGACCGCAGTCGCAGTTTTTTGCGTACCGGCCGTTGTTTGCTCGGTCACACGCAGAATGTCCTGCATTTTGCCGGCCACGCTGGTTGCCGAATCGGCCTGTAATCTTGTCGCACTGGAGATGCTTTCGATCAGGTCGGCAAGATTGCGTGAAACGTCGCCAATCTCGGCCAGCGCCTGACCGGCGGCGTCAGAGAGTTTGGCGCCTTCAACCACGCCCTGGGTTGATTCTTCCATGGCCGAAACGGCATCCTGGGTATCGGTCTGAATCGTTTTTACAATGGCCGCGATCTGCTTGGTTGCCTCGCCTGAACGTTCGGCCAGGCGCTGCACTTCTTCGGCCACGACGGTGAATCCCCGCCCGGCTTCACCGGCTGAAGCGGCCTGGATGGCGGCGTTTAGCGCCAGCACGTTGGTTTGCTCGGTAATGTCGGAAATCAGCTCAACAATTTCACCGATCTCCTGCGAGCTTTCACCGAGGCGCTTAATACGTTTCGAGGTTTCCTGAATCTGTTCACGAATCTCGTTCATGCCCTTGATTGAATCCTGCACCGCCTGTGTTCCCTTGCCGGCGGCTGCCAGCGACTGCCGCGCCACTTGTGCCGACTGGTTGGCATCGCCGGACACCTGAGTCATCGAGCTGGCCATTGCCAGCACGGATTTGCCTGCGCCCTGAATTTCAATCGACTGGCGTTCCGCGGCGGCGAGCAGCTCGGCCGAGGTTTGCTGGGCGATTTCGGTGGCCAGCGTGACGCGACCGGCCGCATCGTTGATCCGGCCGACCAGCACGCGAAGCTCTTCAATCGTGTAGTTGATCGAGTCGGCAATGGCGCCGGTAATGTCTTCGGACACCGTAGCGGTGACTGTCAGATCGCCATCGGCGAGGTCGCCCAGTTCGTTCATCAGGCGCAAAATGGCGTCCTGATTCTGGCGATTGACCAGCTCGGAGACACGCCGGCTCTGGTCGGCCTCCTGCGCCTGGCGGCGGGTATCGTCGAGGTAGATTTTTGCCATCAAGGCCAGTGCGCCCAGTGCAACAAGCACCAGAACCAGCAACATGAGGCCATAGCCCGCCCGCTCTCCAATCCCGGCTTGATACGCTTGCGCCAGTTTGTCAGTGGCTTCGAGCAGCGCTTCACTGTCGCGGAAAATGCGCGAGCCGGCCTGCTTGGCGAGCACCAGTCGCTGCATGCTACCGAGAATGCCACCGACGGCGTTCTGGTATTCCTTGAAACTGGCTTCGAGTTCGGTCAGTTTCTGCCGCGTATCGGTATCGCTGGTGGCGGTGATGCGCAAGCTTTCGCTACCCTTGGCCAGCGCACTCATCAGGTCGCGGAAGGTGTTGGTGTCCTTGCCCAGCAAAAAGGCAATTTCAGGATCGATTGCATCGCCGACCAGCAGCGCGCTGGCGTTTTTTGCTACCCGCTGGGTGAGCATGACGAGCTGGTTGGCTGCCGCAATCTCGCGTACCCCGGCGCCGGATTGCAGTTTTAGCGCAGCAACCTGCTCGGAGAGTTCAAGCAACTGCGGGTTTTTGTCGTTAATGGTGCGCACGTCCTGCCCCAGCGAGATCAGATTTTTCTCCATCTCGAGCAGCTGGTTGGCGTTTTTGTCGGTCTTGTCCCACTCCAGGGTCAGCGCCTGTAATTGGGGCTGGACGACATCCGGTGACGGGGGCACCGTGCTGTCGCTGAGCTCACCGCCGTTGGTCAGGCGCTCGAGCTTGCCGGCGAAGATGTCACGAGAATCCTTGAGCTGCTTGAACGCTGCCGGGTTGCCCTGTAAGGCGAGGTTCGATGCCTTGGCCAGACGCTGGGAGAGCATGCGCATTTCGCCGGAGGCGGCAATGTAGGCCGTGCCATAGGTTGATTCGCGGTTGTCGTGATAAATCACCCCGGCAATCACCAGCATGACGACCAGCAGGCCGCCACCCATGATCTGCAATTGCTTGATAACCGAGTATTGCCCGAGAAATGTCTGTAGCGGTGAATTTTTGGCGGCTGTGCTGGCCGCCTGCGCGCTGCCCATCACCGTTGGCGCAGAAATGGGCGGCTCTACAGGGGCTTTCTTGCCGGAAAGCAGGCCCGGTAGTTTTAGATTGAACGCCATATTGCTTCTCCGGTTATACGGTCTTGGTAATGATTGTGTTGTTGATATTCAGGGGGCGTTTGGCCGGTCTTTGACTTGCAGGCAGGCATCCGGCGCAATTCCGTTGCCAACTCAGGCGCCAATCGCCATGAACGATTCGTCGGCCAGCAGCTCGCGAACGTTAAGCTTTTTCCAGTGCCGTCCTTCGTTATCGGTATAGGCTTCAGTCGCCCAGGCCGGCGCATCAGGATCAGCCGGTTCGGCGCGCAGCGCTTCAATATTACGCAAACCAAGCATCCGCGTTACGAGCAGGGCTGCGTTGGAGCCATGCCGGCTGCCAATCAGCAGCAGGCGCGAACTTGTATTCTGGGGTGTCGCATCCTTGCCCTGAAAGCCGGAAAAATCCGCCACCGCGTAGAGATTGCCGCGAATGTTAGCGATCCCGGCGAACCACGGCCTGGTCAGCGGCACGTTGGTGAGCGGTGTCAGCGGCACGATTTCGCCGGAGTCTGACAGGTTGAGCAGCCAGTATTCGTTACCGGCCTGAATGCCGAGCAGCCCGGCCGCTGTCTGCGTACTGGCGCCGGCAAGGCGTGCCGCCAGGTGCGTCTGGAAATCGCGGAGACTGATTTTTTTGGCCATACGCTCGCTGCGGTCGGGAGTGGTTGTTGGATGCGGGTGAGAAAGTAAGCGGGCGATTAGATGGAGATGGCGGCGATCTTGGCCAGCAACTCTTCGGCATTGACCGGTTTGACCAGATAGTCCTGCGCGCCTTGACGCAGGCCCCAGATCTTGTCGGTCTCCTGCCCTTTCGAGGTGCAGACGATGACCGGAATATTCTTTGTGGCTTCGTCACGCGTCAGCGTGCGGGTGGCCTGATAGCCGTTCAGGCCGGGCATCACGACATCCATCAGCACCAGATCAGGGAGCTCGGACTTGGCCTTGGCGATGCCTTCTTCACCGTTTTCGGCGGTAATTACCTGATAACCGTTTTTGGTCAGCAGCTCGGTCATGACGTGACGCTCGGTGGGCGAATCATCAACGACGAGGATTTTTTTGATGGACATGGTGCCGGCTCCCTGAAAATTCTGTAAGTCTCAAACGCTGTTGCGGCTCAGGCCGCCGGTGGGGCGAAGGTGGCAGCCGCTTGCAGCAGGCTATCCTTGGTGAACGGCTTGGTCAGGTACTGGTCAGAGCCGACCATGCGGCCGCGTGCACGATCAAACATGCCATCCTTGGAGGACAGCATGATCACTGGCGTACCGCGAAAACGGGGGTTCTTTTTGATCAGCGAACAGGTCTGGTAGCCATCGAGTCGCGGCATCATGATGTCGCAAAAAATGACTTCCGGCTGGTGGTCGGCGATTTTTGCCAGGGCGTCAAACCCGTCTTCGGCGAGCACGACCTGACAGCCGGCTTGAACAAGAAATATCTCGGCGCTACGCCGGATCGTATTGCTGTCGTCGATGACCATGACTTTGACGCCGCGAAGGTTTGCAGCTGCTGACAATTCCTTCCTCCAATTAATTTCATGGCCGGCCCGGGTCGCGGCAAGGGCCTTACTTTAGCAAATGTTCAGCGCAATGTTTGAGATTTTCAGCATTTCGGCATTTCAGCGGTGGTTCAAAAATCGACCCGCTCGAAATCTTCCTTGCGTGCGCCGCATTCAGGGCATGTCCAGTTGATCGCTACATCTTCCCAGCGGGTGCCGGGGGGGATGCCTTCGTCGGGGAGGCCCGCTGCCTCGTCGTAAATGAGGCCGCAGGTCAGGCATATCCAGGTCAGGTAGGGCTGATTAAGTGCTGTGTTCATGGATGTTATGGGTTTTCGGTTAAAATTCTTTGCGGATTTTGGCCTGATTCTAGTCAGACGCTAGCCAGATTTTAGCCAAACACGCTTGCTGCTGCCAAATCCCTGATTTCAGCCGCCCAGCCACCTTTCATTATTTACCGAGAATTTGCGCAGGATGGATCAACACAGACCGCAGCCGTCGCCGCCCATTGTCCTTTGTTTTTCGGCCAGCGACCCGTCGGCCGGGGCAGGCATGCAGGCAGATCTGATGACGCTTTCGTCCATGGGCTGCCATCCCCTTTCCGTGATTACCGCGCTGACTGTGCAAGACACCATTGGTGTCGACAGCATTCTGGCGATTGATGCCGACTGGGTCGAGGATCAGGCGCGGGCGCTGCTGGAAGATATGCCGGTGGCCGCGTTCAAGATCGGCCTGCTTGGTAGCGTGGAGAACGTTGCCGTGATTGCTGAAATTATTGCCGATTACCCGGATATCCCGCTGGTGCTTGATCCGGTGCTGGCGTCGGGGCGGGGCGATACGTTTGCCGATGAGGAAATGATTGCCGCGCTGCGCGAGCTATTGCTGCCGCAAACAACGGTGCTGACGCCCAACAGCCTGGAGGCGCGCCGCTTGTGCGAGGAGAGCAACGAGGACAACGAGGACAACGAGGATCATGAGGATAGCGATAGCGAAGAAGTACTGCCGCTGATCGAGTGCGCGCGTCGTCTGCTTGGCTTTGGCGCGCAATATGTGCTGATCACCGGTACGCACGAGTACACGGCGCAGGTGGTCAATCAGCTTTATGCCGAAGAGGGGCTGATCCGTAGCGATGCCTGGGATCGTCTGCCAGGCAGCTATCACGGCTCGGGATGCACGCTGGCTTCGGCCATTGCCGCCAGTCTGGCGCATGGTTTGTCCGTCCCCGATGCGGTGCGTGATG
>CAJBIL010000133.1 GCA_903953145.1 uncultured beta proteobacterium | reverse complement strand
GGCGATCCAGCACAATCACCATGATCTGATGGTGTCTACGCTGCATGCGCATCTCGACCACGAAAACTGTATCGAGAGCGCCATTCTGCGCGGGCCGACGGCCGAGGTGCGGCGCTTTGCCGAGGCCTTGATGGCCGAACGCGGCGTGCGTCACGGCAAGCTCAATCTGGTTGCTGTCGAAGTCGGGCAGCGCCACGCGCATGGCTACAAGCCGCGCGGTCATGGTCAGTCGAACCATCATGTCCACCTCAAACCCGCCCGATAAGCCGCTTAGCAAGCCGCGTGCGCCGCGCTCGCTGATCGAGAGCGGTTCGCTGCCTTCGCCGGCAGCGGTTTTTGATGGCGTCAATGAAGCTGTCTGGATCGACGTGATCCGCAAGATGGACGAAGTTTATAACGACCTTTTGCAATACGAGGTTGCGCTGGAGCAAAAAAACGAAGCGCTAGAAGCGTCGCACCAGTTCATTGAAAGCGTGCTGGCGTCGATGTCGGATATCCTCATTGTCTGTGACCGCCATGGCGCGATTGAGGAAGTGAATGAATCGCTGCGGCGCTTTATCGGCAAGGACGAAGCAAGCCTGCGCGGGCAGCCGATTTTTGACCTGTTTGCCGACGAAACCTCGCGCCAGCATGCGCGGGAGTTTTTCACGGCGCAGTGGCGTGAAGCAATCCAGGATTTCGAACTGCTCATCGCCGGTATCGATGGCAGCGCGCTGCCCGTATCCCTTAACTGTACGCCGCGTCTCTCCGGTACGGGCAAGCTGGTCGGCATGGTCGTTACCGGTCGCCCGGTGGGGGAATTACGCCGCGCCTATCACGCGCTGCGTCAGGCGCACGATGACCTCAAGCGAACCCAGCAGCAGCTTCTGCATTCCGAAAAAATGGCGTCGCTCGGGCGTCTGGTTGCCGGCGTTGCGCATGAGTTGAATAACCCGATCAGCTTCGTGCTCGGTAACGTGCTCTCGCTGCAGCGTTACGCCGGGCGCTTGCAGACCTATCTCGAAACCGTACATTCGTGTGACTGCACGCACACGCCGGAGCTGGAAACGCTGCGCCGCGAATTGCGCATCGACCGGATCATGCAGGACATGACGCCACTGCTCGACGGGATGATCGAAGGCGCCGAACGTACGCGCGACATCGTTGACGGGTTGAAGCGCTTTTCAGCGATTGATCGCAATACGGATGAGCCTTTCAATCTTGCCGAAGTGGTAGAGCGCGCGGTGCGCTGGGTAACGCGCTCAGGGATGCCAGCGTTCCGCGTCACGGTTGATCTGCCGCCCGATCTGCCGGTCGTCGGATCTTCAGGGCAGATGCAGCAAGTGGTGATGAACATTGTGCAGAATGCCGCCGATGCCACACAGGGCGGTCTGGCGCCGGCACTGGAGATTAGCGCCGGGCAGCCGGGCGAGATGATCACCCTGCGTTTTGCCGATAACGGGCCGGGCATCCCGGAGGGCGATCTGGCCCGCCTGTTCGATCCGTTTTTTACCACCAAGCCAGTCGGGCAGGGTACCGGGCTTGGTTTGTCGATCAGCTATGGCATCGTCGAGCGGCATGGTGGCCGGCTGGAGGCTGAAAACCGGCCGGCGGGCGGCGCTGTGTTTTCCCTGAGTCTGCCGCGAGCGCCGGTTTAGTTTCTGGTTTTTGTCCGTAACCAGGCTTGCTTTCTGCAAACCTTCTTTGCAGCCTGCGCTGACGATTCCCTTTTAATTCAATGCCCGTTATCTGGCATGAAACTTGTTAAGACGTATTGTCTAACTTTTCATAATTCGATCATGGATACCCTCCCGCAGGACTGGATCGCGCTGGCCTCGCTCGTTTTTGTGCTCGGGATGAAGCATGGCTTCGACGCCGATCATCTCGCCACCATCGACGGGCTGACTCGCTACAACGCACGCAGCAATCCGGCGCTGTCGCGCTTGTGCGGCGCGTTGTTCTCGCTGGGGCATGGTTCGGTGGTGTTGCTCATTGCGCTGGCAGTTAGCACGCTGGCGACCCAGTGGAGGGTGCCGGAGTGGATGGCGGTATTCGGCGCCTGGGTGTCGATTGCCTTCCTCCTCACCCTCGGTGCAGCCAACCTCAACGCTGTTTTGCGAACGGATCCTCAGCAACTGGTGCAGCCGGTTGGCTTCAAAGGTCGATTTCTTGGGCGTTTGCAGAACACCGCGCACCCTGCACTGATTGCGCTGGTTGGCGCGTTGTTTGCCTTTTCTTTTGATACGATGAGTCAGGCTGCGCTGTTTGCGCTCACTGCCACGCAATACGGCGGCTGGGAGCATGCACTGACGCTGGGTTTGCTGTTCATGCTTGGTATGCTGGTGACTGATGGCATCAACGGGCTGTGGATCTCGCGGCTGATCCGCCGAGCCGATCAGACGGCGTTAGTCGCTTCGCGTGTCATGGGTCTGGTGGTTTCCGGCGTCAGCCTGCTTGTTGCGTTTTTTGGTATTGCCAGGTTTGTCTCGCCGGAGATCAATGCCTGGAGCGATGGCAAGGAATTGTTCTTCGGCCTCGCGCTGGTCGCGATCATTGCTTTGAGTTTTGTTTGCGCAGTGCGGCTGACACGACGACCGGCATTGGCCTGAATTTCTGGAGATAGCCGGTTCGACCGGCTGTTTTTTTAGATGCAAGTAAGAAAAATATTATTTTATTCATACACGGCGCTGCTTCTTGGTCAGCCGCTGCCGGGTCATGCCTTAGAGAAAGAGGGGGATGACGCAAAGCCACTGAGTACCGTCGAAGTCCGCGCCAAAACCGAAAACCTCACCGGCATTGGTGGTGCGGCGAGCGAGGGCGTGGTTTCCAAAGAACGTATTGCGGCGCTGCCGCTGCTGCGCCCGGGCGAGGTGCTGGAGTTGGTGCCGGGCATGGTCGTCACGCAGCATTCGGGCGACGGCAAGGCCAATCAGTACTTTTTGCGGGGTTTCAATCTCGATCACGGCACCGACTTTCGTACCAGTGTTGCCGGCGTGCCGGTCAATATGCCGACGCACGCGCACGGGCAGGGCTACACCGACCTCAACTTCCTGATTCCCGAACTCGTCGACCGCGTGCGTTATCGCAAAGGGCCGTATTACGCAGAAGAGGGTGATTTTTCATCGGCTGGCGCGGCGCATATCGACTATGTGCGCCGGGTCAATGGCGCACTCGACGGTACGCTGGCACAAATCGGTCTGGGGCAAAATGGCTATCAGCGCACGCTGCTTGCCGGTTCGCCGGCGGCCGGGAGTGGCCATCTGCTTTACGCGCTGGAGGTTTTTCACAACGACGGGCCGTGGACGGTGCCTGAGCGTTACAAAAAACTGAATGGCGTGTTGCGTTACAGCGAAGGCACGCGCTTTGATGGTTTCAGCGTCACGGCGATGGCCTACAGCGCCGACTGGACGGCGACCGATCAGGTGCCGCAACGCGCGATCGACGCCGGCCTGATCGGCCGTTTCGGCTCGCTCGATCCAGGCAGCGGCGGCAAGACGCAGCGTCTCAGTCTGTCGGCCGACTGGGCACGGCGGGCTGCCGACAGTCGCACGCAGGCCAGCGCGTGGCTGCTGGATTACCGGCTTGATCTTTACTCGAACTTCACCTACGCGCTGAATGACCCGATCAACGGCGATCAATTCAAGCAGGCAGACAGGCGTCGTGCCGGCGGGTTTGCCGGCAGTCATAGCGTCAATGATCACTGGGGTGCATTCGAGGTCGAGAATACCTTGGGGGTTGATGGCCGCATTGACCGGATCCACCCGGTCGGGCTGTACGCGACCAGCGCTCGTTCGACGCTGTCGACGACGCGTGAAGATCGTATTGATCAGCGCAGCCTCGGCCTCTACGCGCAGAACCAGACACGCTGGCTGGAGAAGTTCCGTACCGTCGCCGGGCTGCGCGCCGATTTTTATCGCTTCGACGTCGATAGCAACATCGCCGCTAATTCCGGCTTGGCCAGTGACCGCCTGCTCAGCCCCAAGCTGACGGCGATCTTTGGCCCGTGGAATACAACCGAGTTGTATGCAAACTACGGCCACGGTTTTCACAGCAACGATGCACGCGGCACGACGCTGACGGTTGATCCAGCGACTGGCGCTGCCGCCGACAAAGTCACGCCGCTGGTCAAGACCAAAGGCTATGAAGCCGGTGTGCGTAGCGAGCCCTTGCCCGGCTGGCAAACCACGCTTTCATTGTGGGCGCTGAACGTTGATTCGGAACTGCTCTTCGTTGGTGACGCCGGCGTCACCGAGCCGTCGCGCCCGAGCCGTCGCCACGGTGTCGAATGGAATAATCTCTACGCGCTCAATGCCTGGCTGGCTTTCGATGCGGATATTGCGCTGTCGCGGGCGCGCTTTCGCGGGGAGGACCCCGGCGGAAATCATATTCCCGGCGCCGTGGCGACGACGGCCAACCTGGGTGTGACCATCGACAACCTT
>CAJBIL010000132.1 GCA_903953145.1 uncultured beta proteobacterium | reverse complement strand
CCTCTGGGCCGAGCGCCGCGAACATACGATCCGTGTTGATTCAGTCGACGACCTCAGCCTGCGCGACGCCATGAAGCTTGGACTGGCACAAGCACTGGCGCTGATCCCGGGCACCTCGCGTTCGGGGGCGACGATCATTGGCGGGCTGTTTCTCGGCCTTTCACGCCGCGCCGCAACCGAGTTCTCGTTTTTCCTCGCGATTCCGACACTAATCGCCGCCACGCTTTACCAGCTCTACAAGGAGCGCGCACTGCTTTCGTTCGACGATCTAGGGATGTGGATCGTCGGTTTTACGGCGGCCTTCATCTCAGCTTTCTGGGCCGTGCGTGGCCTGTTGCGCTATATCAGCACGCATGATTTCACGATTTTCGCGTGGTACCGGATTGCCTTCGGCATCGTCGTGCTGGTGACGTGGAAGCTGGAGATCGTCGCTTGGGCGAGTTAGCAAGCCCACGGATACTTTATCTGCACGGTTTCCGTTCATCGCCGGCCTCGTGGAAAATTCGTTTGCTGGCGGAACACCTGAGCGCTGCCGGCCTTGGCGAACGCCTCATTTGCCCGGCGCTATCGCACATCCCGAGCGTCGCCATGGCGCAGGCCGGGGCGCTGGTTGCCAACGCAGATAGCCCGCTAACGCTGGTTGGCAGCTCGCTCGGCGGCTATTACGCCACCTGGCTGGCCGAGCAGCACAATCTGCCGGCCGTACTGATCAACCCGGCAGTGCTTGCCCCGCTTTCACTCACCGAACACCTCGGTATGCAAACCAATCTGCACACCGGCGAGACCTTTGAATTCACTGCGGCGCATATCGAAGAATTGCGCGGCCTTGAAATGACGCAGATCACGCCGTCGCGCTATCTGTTGCTGGTCGAGACCGGCGATGAAGTGCTCGACTACCGTCAAGCCGTTGAGCGCTATGCAGGTTGCCGCCAGATCGTCCTCGAAGGTGGCGACCACAGCTTCACCCGTTTCCCCGAATTTGTGCCGCAAATACTTGAATTCTGCGGGTTATAATCCGGCCGATGCACGTACTATTCGAAGAAGACGGCGCCTTCAAAACAGCCACCATCCTGACCGACAACGACGCTTCGTTGCAGGTCGAAACAGCATCCGGCAAGCGCGCCAAGATCAAATCGGCAAACGTCCTGTTGCGCTACAACGAACCAGCGCCGGGCCAGTTGCTGGAAGCAGCAGAATCCATCGCCGAGGGGATCGAGGCGGAATTTCTTTGGGAGTGTGCCGCAGATGTCGAATTTTCTTTTTGTGATTTTGCCGATGACTACTTCGGCCACAAGGCCAGTACGGTCGAAGCGTCTGCGCTCCTGCTTGCCCTACATTCAGCACCCATCTACTTCCATCGCAAGGGTAAAGGCCGCTTCCGCAAGGCCCCTGCCGACATTCTCGCGGCTGCTCTGGCCGGTCTTGAAAAGAAGCGTCAGCAAGCGCTAGCCATCGAGCGCATGGTCGAGGCGCTCAAGGCCTTCGCGCTGCCGCCCGAGTTTTTACCCTTACTCAATCAACTGCTCTACAAACCGGATCGTAATCGCGGCGAAACCAAGGCGCTCGAAGCGGCTTGTGCTGAAACCGGCCTCTCCAGTGCGCATTTGCTGGAAAAATGTGGCGCTATCCACTCGGCGCACGATTACCATTTCCAGCGTTTTCTGCTTGAATATTTCCCGCGTGGTACGAATTTCCCGGCGGTCGAGTTACCGTCGCCGCCCACCGGCCTGCCGCACGCCAATGTGCGGGCATTCTCGATTGACGATGCCGCCACGACGGAAATCGACGACGCTTTTTCGCTGCAAACGCTGCCCGGCCTCGGCTGGCGGGTCGGCATTCATATCGCGGCGCCCTGCCTTGGCTTCGCGCCGGGTAGCGCACTTGATGCCATGGCGCGTGATCGGTTATCAACCGTCTATATGCCAGGCAACAAGATCACCATGCTGCCCGATGCCGCCGTGGAACGATTCACCCTCGCCGCCGGCCGCGACTGCCCGGCCGTCTCGTTGTATCTGACGGTGAGCCCGGAGTTCGAGATCACCAGCCACGAGTCGCGCGTTGAAATCGTGCCGATGGTCGCCAACCTGCGTCATCACGACATCGAGCCGCTGTTCAACGAGCGGACAATTGCCGAAGGGCTGCCTGAGTTTGCTTTTCGTGATGAACTGAAAATTCTCTGGCAACTGGCCAACGCCTGCGAAGGTCGGCGCGGCAAGCCTTCGGCGATGCAGGGCAACAACGACTACAACTTCGAGATCAATGGCGACCGCGCCGACCCGGACGCCTGCCGTGTCACTATCTCCGAACGCAAGCGTGGCAGCCCGCTCGACAAACTGGTCGCCGAACTGATGATCGTCGCCAACAGCACTTGGGGCGGCCTGCTCGCTGAAAAAGGCATCCCGGCTATCTACCGTGCGCAGAGCGGCGGCAAGGTGCGCATGACAACTTCACCGCAGCCGCACGAAGGGCTTGGTGTGGCGCAGTATGCGTGGTCATCGTCGCCGCTGCGCCGCTATGTTGATCTGATCAACCAGTGGCAATTGATCGCCTGCCTGAATGGTGACACGCCACATTTCAAGGCAAAGTCGGATGCCCTGTTCGCCGCGATGCGTGATTTCGACGTGACTTACGCGGCTTACGCCGAGTTCCAGCGCGGCATGGAGCGTTACTGGTGCCTGCGCTGGTTGCGGCAGGAAGACGTACAGACCATCGAGGCGACGATTCGGCGAGAGAGTCTGGTCAAGTTCGATCAGTTACCACTGCTGCAACGCGTGCCTTCAGTGCCCGAACTCAAGCCGGGTCAGCGCATCCGGTTGAATATTGAAGCCATCGATTTTCTAACGCT
>CAJBIL010000131.1 GCA_903953145.1 uncultured beta proteobacterium | reverse complement strand
CTATCGCGACGCGTATATCCACTGGGAAGAAGATCAAGAGCTCGATTTTGTCATCCGCTACTGGGAAATGGCGCGCAAGGCCGGACTGCCGGTGCACGCCGACTTCCACGATTTCTACCGCGACTACGAATGGATGGGCGCGCAGCGTCAGCTCAAGGTACTCGGCATTTTTGCCCGCCTCTGCCACCGTGACGGCAAGGACGGTTACCTGAAAGACATGCCGACGGTGATGGCCTACCTGCGCCAGACCTGCGAACGCTACCTCGATCTGCGCCCGCTGGCGCGCCTTTTCGACCAGCTTGAAAACAAGCAGATCGCTGTCGGATATACGTTCTAGTGAAGGCTTTTATCCTCGCCGCCGGCCGGGGCGAACGTATGCGGCCGCTAACCGATACCACGCCCAAGCCACTACTGGTCGCCGGCGGCAAACCGTTGATCGTCTGGCATCTGGAACGACTGGCCGCAGCAGGATTTCGCGACGTGGTGATCAACCACGCCCACCTCGGCGCGCAGATCGAAGCAGCACTCGGCAATGGCCAGCAATTCGGCCTCGCTATCGCCTATTCCCCCGAGCCACCCGGCGCACTGGAAACCGCCGGTGGTATTGCCCATGCGCTACCACTGCTGGGCGACCAACCATTTCTGGTGATCAATGGTGACATCTGGTGCGACTGGGATCTGACGCAAGCCCGGCACCGCGCCCACCCACCCGGCGAACGTCACGCCCACCTCGTTTTTATCGACAACCCGCCACACCACCCGACCGGTGACTTTTGCCTCGATGGCGAACTTGTGAAAGGTGCCGGAGATTGCAAAAACACACTGACCTACGCAGGCATTGGTGTTTTTTCACCGTCATTTTTCTCCGGGGTGCCCTGCGGTGCAGTCATGAAACTTCGCCCGCTGCTTGATGCCGGCATCGCCGAAAAAACCATTACCGGCGAACGCTACCCCGGCCGCTGGGTCGACGTCGGAACCCCAGAACGACTGGCTGAACTGGATCGGGAACTATCCCCCCCCCAGAAATGATGATCAAAGACAATCTGTAATCGCCACGATGAGCGCCCAACCCCGCATCCTGATCATTGCCGGCCCCAACGGCGCCGGCAAAACGACATTTGCCCGCGAGTTCCTGCCCAACGAGGCGGGTTGTCCGGTATTCGTCAACGCCGACCTGATTGCTGCCGGCCTGTCACCTTTTTCTCCCGAAAGCGCAGCCATTCCTGCTGCCCGCCTGATGTTGCAGGAACTGATACGACATTTTGCCGCTCAAACCAGTTTCGCATTCGAGACGACGTTGTCAGGACGCGGTTATCTGCGCCTGATCGACCAATGGCAAACCGCTGGCTGTCTTGTCAAACTGATCTTTCTTCGCCTGGACAATCCGGAAGAGGCCATCGCCCGCGTCGCGCAGCGAGTGCGTCAAGGCGGACATGCCATTCCTGAACAGGTGATTCGCCGCCGCTTCGCGGCAGGATTACATAACTTCCATCAGGACTACGCTCCGAAGGTGGACGCCTGGATGCTTTACGACAACAGCGGCCTTGCCCCTGTTTTACTGGATTGGAGTGAATAGGATGAATGTTCGGCCATTGGAAACCGCCCGCGACCCGGATCTGCGTTTGTCGATGCAAGCCATGCAGCGTGCGGCGGGGCGCGCCCGTGAAATCGCCCGACAAACGGAGACGTCTCTGGTCATCAGCCTCAATGGCACGTTGAAATTGCTGTCACCGGAGGAAGTAAAAAATCATTTGGCTTCGCTACAAGAACCCACTAACCACGACCAGCGCAAATGACCCACGCCCACTTTCTCACCCGCCGCCAGCAACTCATGGCGCAACTCGGCGACGGTGTCGCTATCGTGCCGACGGCGCCGGAGCGTGTACGCAACCGCGACTCGCACCACCCTTACCGTTTCGACAGCTACTTCTGGTATCTCAGCGGCTTCCCCGAACCGGAGGCGGTTGTTGTTCTGGTGGGCGGTAATTCACCCAAATCAATCCTTTTCTGCCGCGAGAAAAACGAAGAGCGTGAAGTCTGG
>CAJBIL010000130.1 GCA_903953145.1 uncultured beta proteobacterium | reverse complement strand
GGCTGAAAAAGCCATGCGTGCGCAAAGAACGGCCATCGCCCCCCCGGCAACGTCTCAATCAGAAATCGCGCGAGACGAACTCACCCCAGAGGAAATTTCGGGGGCGGCAGCGCTAATGCATGCCATTCTTCTTGATGCCGACGAGCACACAGAAATCAAAAGTGCAAGGCGCATAGAATCTTGATCTACCTCATGGCATGCAGGAGAGCCAATGAATACGCCAGCCTCCAGACATCATCGCCAAAGACACCCGTTTTAACTGGCTTGGCGCGAAGGTGCTTGGCCTTTGCCGGCGCCAGGTTCACTTTGACGCCATCGTCCACGTACCATCCCAGCTGGTATCTGGCGGGTTGGCGATCAGGTGTTCGGCGCGCTCGATGTAGACGTCGCAGAGGGCGTCTTTCGGGTTCAGTTCGAGGGCGCGGCGGAAGGCGTCGATGGCGGGTTCGAAACGGCGTTTGCGGTATTTTTCGATGCCGTCCTTGAAGTGGTTGAGTACGTCCATCAGATTCGGGAAGCTATCATCGGTGTGATAGTCGAGCAGTTCGAATACGGCAACGGGCTGGGTCTTGCCCTTGACGACGACGAGGTCGATCTCGCGTGCGCGGAAGGTGCCGCGCAGCTTGCGGAAGGTGTTTTCCGAGACCAGCAGGCGCGCGTGGTATTGCTTGCAGGCGGATTCAAGGCGGGCGGCCAGATTGACGCCATCGCCGATGACGGTGAAATCCATCCGCCGTTTTGATCCGATATTGCCGGAAACCACCGTGTCGGTGTTGATACCGATGCCGATATTGACCGGGCCCCGCCCTTCGCTGGCGCGTTGCCGGTTCCAGGCGTCGAGCGCGCGCAGCATGGCGAGTGCGGCTCTTACGGCGCGATCCTCGTCATCGTCGTGCGGCACGGGGATGCCGAAACCGGCCATGATCGCGTCGCCGATAAACTTGTCGAGCATGCCGCCCTCGGCGGTAATGCACTCGACCATCAGCTCGAAATATTCGTTGAGCAGGCTGACCGTGCCTTGCGCGCCTAGCTGTTCGGTCAGCGTTGTGAAACCGCGAATATCGGAGAACAGGATGGTTGCTTCAACGCTCTGCCCGCCGAGCACGTCGGTGCCTTTCTCGAGCAGCTTGTCGGCGATGCTTGGGTCCATGTAGCGCGACATGGTTGATTTCAGGCGTTTTTCCTTGCTGATGTCGTCGATCATGACAATGCAACCCAGGCGCTTGCATGCCTCATCAACCAGCGGCTGGATGCTGACATTGGCGGAAATGGCCTCGCCGCCGAAATCGAGCTCGGCGTCAATGCTGACGTCGGCCACCATAGCTTCGACCACCCGCCGTGATTTTTCGAGCACCCAGCGGTTGCGCCCGGCAAAAACCTCCTCGGCCGGCCGATGCAGCACGCTGCTCTCGGCCAGTTGCAGGATGCGCAGCCCGGCGGCATTGCAGGTGACGATTTTTTCGGACTCATCGAGCGTCAGCACGCCGCTCGGCATGCTTTGCAGCATGCTTTCGTTGTAGTTCTTGATCGCCTGGACATCAGCAAACAGCTTGGCGTTTTCGAGGGCAATCGAGACTTGTGCGGTGAAAGCCTTCAGCCGCGCCTCGTCATCATCCTTGAACGGCCCGCCGCGCTTGTTCAGCACCTGGGTCACGCCAATGATCCGGCCCTGTTTATTGACCACCGGCACAGAAAGGATGGAGCGCGTGAAGAAGCCGGTTTTGCGGTCAAACGCCGGGTTGAACCGCAGATCGGCGTAGGCGTAAGGAATGTTGATTGTCTGCCCGGAGTTGAACACCGCACCGGCGATACCGAGGCTATTCGGGAAGCGAATCTGCATCGCCTCAAGCCCCTGCCCGATTTCTGACCACAACTCCTGCGTCTTGTCGTCATTGAGAAACAGGGTCGAACGTTCAGCATTCAGCATGCGCGTCGCTTCGCCCATGACTTTTTGCAGCAACGAACCGAGCTTGATATCGGCGGTCACGTCGGACACCAGTTGCAGGAAAGCCATTTCCTGGGTTCGCACCGCCTTCATCTGCTCGATAAACTGCGCGCTCTGCAAGGCCACCGTGCCTTGCGAGACAATCGCTTCAAGCAAGGTCAGATCAGCCTGATTGAAGCGCCCCTTGTGCTTGTTGAGCGCCTGCGCAACGCCAATCACCGCGCCCTTGGCGGTACAGATCGGCACGCAGAGAATATTCTCGGTGACAAAGCCGGTCTGGTCGTCAATTGAGCGGTTGAAATGCGGGTCGTTGTACGGATCATTCACCGTCAGCGCCTTGCCGGTCGTAAAAACGTGGCCGGCAACACCGGTTGAATTGACGAGGCGAATCTCGCGGTTGAAATTCCCCTGCGCGACGCGTGAATAAAGCTCATTGGTGCGTGAATCGTTGAGGAACAGCGTTGAGCGGCCAACGTTGAGCTCGGCAGTCACCATCTCGATCAGTGCGTGCAGTATCTCGTCCAGCGTATCGCAGCAGGCCAGACGATGCGACACCGAGAGCAGCAACTCGGCGAGTTTCAGGCGCTTGCCGGTATCGGCAACGCCCTCGCGCACATCAGCCGTCGCCGCCAATTTACGTTTTTGCGGTCGAATTTTTGTTGGAATTTTTGTTGGAATCACAGCGCTCATGCGTAATGCCCCTTGGTGGTAACGCCTTCCAGCATGCTGCGCAGTTCGCGGACATGCACGCGCAGATCGGCGATTTCGAGATTTGCGTCCTGCACGCCTTCTGCAATCTGTGTTTCGACTTCATCGCGCGCCAGCTCAAGTTCGGAACGCAGGGTGTTGATGGTCGCCTGCAACTGCTGGATCATCGACTGATCCCCCGCAACCGCCTGCTGAATGGCCTGATCGCGCGCAATGTGCGACGCCTCAAGCGCATCGCGCAGAGCGTCTGCCAGTTGTTTCAGGTGGGCATTTTCAGAAAGCAGCGCGCTGCGTGCCTCGGCAACGGCCTCTTCGCGCTCAACATCGCGACGTTCGAGCGCCTCCCGCAGTGCGTTGATGGTTGCATGCAGTTGATTGAACTCCCCCTCGCGCTCGATGCTGGTATGCCGCAGCGCATCATCCAGCTCGCACTGCTTGCGCTCAAGTTCGTCACGCAAAGCCGTCACCTGCCCTTTGATCTGGGCCAGCATGTGGTTTGCTTCGTTCAGGCCTTTCCTGAGGGTCATGGCATCGCTCAAGCCGCGTAGAGGCGATAGTGTAACCCGAGCAAAAGGCACTTTATTGGTGCTGTTTGTACAGAATGTACAGAAAATTACGGTTCATCCGCCATTTAAGGGCGCTACCCCTGCGACGGATTGCCGCAGCACCGGCAGAACACACAGGCACAGCGTAAAATCTGCGCTTTTAGATTTCTCCGGCAAAACCATGCCTTTGCGCAACGCTGCCCTGCCACTCCGTTCAACACTGCCTCTGGCCCGCCTGGTGAGCTTGCGCCGGGTCGAGGTGGCGACGCAGGCGCTGGTGCTGATGCTTGCCGTTGCCTGGCTGAAAATCCCTTTGGATGTCGTGCCGATGGCCGGCATCATCGTGCTGCTTGCCTTGATCAATCTGGCCACGCAATGGCGGCTCGACCACGGCGGCCCGGTGAGCGAGAACGAGGTATTCACCCAGTTGGCCGTGGATGTCGGCATGCTCGGGCTGTTGCTCTACTTCGCCGGCGGCTCGGCCAATCCCTTTGTCTCGCTCTTCCTGATCCCGCCGACGATTGCTGCGGCCACATTACCTGCCCGGCAGGCTTGGGCAATGGCCGGCATCACGCTCGCCGCCTATACTTTTCTGATGTTCTGGAATCTGCCTTTGCCCGCCCCGCAAGGCGAGCTGGCTCAACTCGACGCATTGCTCGCGCGCGCCACCGGCAGCGCCCCCGAACACGCCGGGCACATGAGCGGCTTTGCCCTGCACGTCATCGGTATGTGGCTCAATTTCGTAATCAGCGTCAGCATCGTCGCCTTCTTCATCACGCGCATGGCAGCCGCCCTGCGCAGTCGCGAGCACGAACTCGCCGCTGCGCGTGAAGCCGCGCTACGCAATGAGCAGATTCTCTCGCTCGGCACACTGGCAGCCGGTGCGGCGCACAAGCTCGGCACGCCACTCGGCACGATGGCCGTCGTCATCCGCGAGCTTGAACTGAGCCACGCCAACAACGCTGAACTGCAAACCGACCTGCGGCTACTGCGCAACCAGGTTGAGCACTGCAAGCAGACTATCTCGCAGATTCTCGCCTCGGCTGGCCAGGCGCGTGACGAAAGCCTGCGCTCAATGCCACTGGATGCTTACCTGCGGCAACTCCTTGAAGAATGGCAACTGATCCGCCCGCAGGCGCCGCTATTGATCACGCTGGAAGGCCCGCAACCGGCCACGCTGGTTGCCGCCGACCGGCGGCTTGAACAGGCGCTGCTCAACCTCCTTGACAATGCGGCGGATGCCAACAGCGCCGCCGGCGCCAGCGAGGCACTTTGCTTCTCCGCGTACTGGGATACGGAAACCTGCCGCATTGAAATCCTTGATTGCGGCGCCGGGCTGGATGCCGAAACAGCGCAGCAGATCGGACAGGCATTTTTCAGCACCAAAACAGCGACCGCCGATTCGGTCGGCGGCCTCGGCATCGGCCTTTTCCTGAGCAATGCCACGCTTGAACAATTTGGCGGCAAAGTAGCGCTGTTTAATCGCGAATTTGATCACGACTCAACCCACAAACATCAAACGCTTGGCGCCTGTACCCGCGTAACGCTGCCGCTCGCCCGGCTGAAAGCAACCTGACCATGATCGAAGACGACCGTTCGACACTCCTGCTGGTTGACGACGACGACACCTTTCGCGAGGTACTCAGTCGCGCGCTTGAACGCCGTGGCTACGCCGTAACCAGCGCTGCCAACGTCGATGCTGCAATCGTCAAAGCAGCAGCGCAACCGCCGGAATACGCGGTGGTTGACCTCAAAATGCCCGGCGACTCCGGCCTCGTGCTGATCGAAAAACTGCTGGCGCTTGATCCCAACACCCGCATCGTGATGCTCACCGGCTATGCCAGCATCGCCACCGCCATCGAGGCGATCAAACTTGGCGCCATTCATTATCTGGCCAAGCCCTGCGATGCCGATGAAGTCGTCGCGGCACTCAACAAGCCGGTTGAGGGCGATGCTAGTTTGCCGGTTTCCGACTCGCCACTCTCGGTTGAACGCCTGGAGTGGGAGCATATTCAGCGCGTGCTGGCCGAGCATCAGGGCAATGTTTCATCCACTGCACGCGCCCTGAAAATGCATCGCCGGACACTGCAACGCAAACTCGGCAAACACCCGAGCAAGGAATAGTCATGGCAAAAATCGACCAGCCTGCGCTTGAGCGCATGCGTATCGACAAATGGTTGTGGGCGGCACGCTTCTTCAAAACACGCTCACTGGCCACTGCGGCAATCAACGCCGGCCATATCAAGCTCAACGGCCACACGGTAAAACCAGCACGCGAACTACGCTGCACCGACACGCTGGATATTGCTGCCGGCAACACGCTGTGGGTGGTCATTGTCCGTGGGCTCAACGAACTACGCCGCCCGGCACCCGAAGCACAACAGCTTTACGAAGAAACCGCCGAAAGCAGCGCACGGCGCGCCGCAGAGAAAGAAGCCCACCGGCTTGCCCCGCCCCCTGGCAGTGATCTGCGTGGCCGGCCGACCAAGAAGGCGCGACGGCAGATCAGGGGTTTCAACGAGGGCTTCTGAGGCACTCATGCGCTCATAGCAAACGCTCCGGGCTGTCGCAATCGGCAAACGCCAGGCGCTGGTAAAAACGAAGCAGCCGCCCCTGCATCTTCAGGTAAGCATTTTGCACCCGGTAGGCCTGCCCTTCGGTTTTTGCGCTCTCTTCGCAGTTTTCATACATCTGGTGACCGCGCTGCTTGAATTGCAGCACATGAACCAGCTCATGAACGAGGAATGAATTGTCGTCAGCCAGTTTCATATCCAGCGTATCAACCACCAGAATCCGCTGTTGCTCGAGATCAAAAATGGCCGCCATTCCCTTGCAACTCAAGGGATCAGCCGGGCAAATCTGCCGTGTCATCTCGGCATGGGACAAACGCAAAATCGGCGGCACCTCGCTGACCTCAAGCGGCGGCAAGCCAGACAGCGAAATCGCGACAGAAAGCAAAGCGCCAAGCAGTTCCTGTTCCATGTTTAGCCGCCAAAGAAACACGCAAAGAAAACACCTTATCTCGGATTAGCAATCCATCAAAAAGTTCGGGGTGTCCGGAAAACACCGCCAGCAGCACGGTTCTGAACCACATCTGCAATAATCGCGCTTATTTCTCTTAACGGCTGGAAAAGGCGCATCCGATGTTTCGCACACTCAATCAGCCCGCGCTCTGGGTCATCACGCTCTCGGCAGCCGGCATCCTGATGATCACGATGGGCGCACGGCAGTCGCTCGGGCTGTTTTTGTCACCGCTCAACACCACGACGGGGCTGGGTATCGCTTCGATCAGTCTGGCGATGGCCGTCGGGCAGTTCATGTGGGGCGCCATCCAGCCAATCTCCGGTGCGCTGGCTGACCGCTACGGGCCGGGCCGCGTGCTGCTAGGCGGCATCCTGCTGCTGTCGCTGGGCAGCGCATTAACGCCGTTCATGAGCACGACCTGGGGGCTGATTTTTTCGCTGGGGCTGCTCTCCGCGATGGGTTCTGGCGCCGGAAGCTTTTCGGTATTGATCGGCGCGGCGGCCAATCGACTACCGCTTGAAGCACGCGGCACGGCCTCGGGCATCATCAACGCCGGCGGCTCCTTTGGCCAATTTGTCTTTGCGCCGGTACTGCAAAAGCTGATTCAGGTCTTCGGCTGGATGGGCGCGATGTGGGCACTGGCCATCATGACGCTGGCCGCGCTGCCGATGGTGCGCGTGCTGTCGACACCGGCTGAACACGCCCCGAAGGCCGCCGCCGATGAAAAAGGCCTGTGGCACAGCGTCAAGGAAGCCATGGGTGACCGCAGCTACCGGCTGCTGCACGCCGGTTTTTTTACCTGCGGCTTCCATATCGCCTTCCTCGTTACCCATCTGCCGGGCGAGGTTGACCTGTGCGGCCTGCCACCAGCCGTCGCCAGCTGGTCGCTGGCCATCATCGGCCTCTCCAACATTTTCGGCAGTCTTTACGCCGGGTCCTGCGTTGCCCGCTATCGCAGTAAATACGTGCTGTTCTGGATGTACGCTTCGCGCGCGTTGCTGGTGGGTGTCTATTTGCTCGCGCCAAAAACCGACCTGACCTTCTACCTCTTCGCCGCCGGCCTCGGCTTTACCTGGCTGGCGACGGTGCCGCCAACCGCTGCCATTGTCAGCAAACTGTTCGGCGTGCGCTATCTCGGTACGCTGTTCGGCCTGACCCTGCTCTCGCACCAGATCGGCGGTTTCCTTGGCGCCTATCTGGGCGGCATCGCACTGACGCAGTTCGGTGATTATTCATGGATGTGGTACGCCGACATCGTGCTGGCGGCAGCAGCCGCGCTAATCAACCTACCGATCAAGGAAGCGCCGGTTCTAAGGCAGGTTACAGCCTGAGTCAGAGCAGTTCAAACCAGCGCAATCGCCAACGCCGCCGGCACAAAAATCAGCGACGCGACATTGCCGACCATGACGATTGACGCGACTTTCTCCGGCTCCTGCTTGTAAAGTTCAGCGAAGATGTAGTTCAGCACGGCGGGCGGCAGGGCGCCAAAAATCAGCAGCATGCCGGCCTGCGTGCCGTTCAGCCCAAGCAATGGCGCGCACACCCAGGCCAGTGCCATACCGGCCAACGGGCAGGCCGCAGCGCCGATCATGCCGAGTTTGAAATCCTTGATTCCCGAGCTGGTCAGCCGCACGCCCAGCGAGAAAAGCAGTAGCGGGATCGACACATCGCCGAGCATCTTGATCGCGATATAGAGCGGCGACCATAGTTCGATTTTCATCAGACTAACGGCCAGCCCCGCCAGTGATGCGGCGATCACCGGCACGCGCCACAGCGTCCACAACTTGGCGTGGTGATCAAGCATCCAGGTGCCGAGTGAGTAATGCAGCACGTTCTCGATGAAAAACAGCACGACGGCGGCTGGGAGCGCCTGCTCCCCGAACGCCAGCAACATCAGCGGCAGCCCCATGTTGCCCGAGTTATTGAACATCATTGGCGGCAAAAAGGTGCGCGTATCGACCTTCAGCAAGCGGGCCAGCGGCCAGGTGAGCAGCCCCGAGCCGAGGACGACGATCACCGCCCCCGTCGCCAGCGACCAGTATGCGGTGAGGTCAAAATTTTTGCTGGCGAGCGCGGCAAAAACCAGTGCCGGCACAAAAACGTCCATATTGAGCTGGTTGGCAAACGCCATATCCGGCTTTTTACGACGGGCGTAAAAGAACCCCACCGCGACGATGGCAAATACCGGAAAAATAATGGCGACGATGCGCAGCAACATCAGAGGAAGCGCCTACAGCACGTAACGCGAGAGGTCCTCGTTCTGCGCCAGCTCGCCGAGGCGGCCATCGACATAGGCTGCATCAATGGCAATTGTTTCAGCGCCCTGCTTGCCGGCAGAGAAGGAGACTTCTTCAAGCAGACGCTCCATCACGGTGTACAGACGGCGCGCACCGATGTTCTCGGTTTTCTCGTTCACCGACCAGGCGATTTCGGCCAGCCGCCGGATACCATCGGCCGAAAACTCGAGCGTCACGCCCTCGGTCGCGAGCAAGGCTTGATACTGCATGGTCAGGCAGGCATCGGTCTGCGTCAGGATGCATTCAAAGTCAGCCACTGACAGCGAATCCAGCTCAACACGAATCGGCAAACGTCCCTGCAACTCGGGAATCAAATCAGAAGGTTTGGCCAGATGAAACGCCCCGCTGGCAATGAACAAAATATGGTCGGTGCGGATCATCCCGTACTTGGTCGATACCGTTGTGCCTTCAACCAGTGGCAGCAAATCACGCTGCACGCCCTGGCGTGAGACATCGGCGCCCTGCGCTT
This sequence comes from uncultured beta proteobacterium, assembly GCA_903953145.1. Lineage (GTDB taxonomy): Bacteria > Pseudomonadota > Gammaproteobacteria > Burkholderiales > Rhodocyclaceae > CAJBIL01. The sequence goes on along the minus strand of CAJBIL010000130.1, from coordinate 621 downwards.
CGCTACGTGATGCGATTTTGTCGATTTCATCGAGGAAAACGATCCCGTTCTGCTCAACGTTGGTCACTGCATCGAGCTTCACTTCTTCATCATTCACCAGCTTGGCGGCTTCTTCCTCGATCAGCAGCTTGCGTGCCTCGGCAATCTTCAGCTTGCGCGTTTTCTTGCGGCTGTTGCCCATGTTCTGGAACATGCCCTGAATCTGCGAGGTCAGCTCTTCCATCCCCGGCGGCGCAAAAATCTCGGCCTGCATTGCGGCTACGGCCACTTCGATCTCGATTTCCTTCTCGTCGAGTTCGCCTTCACGCAGCTTCTTGCGAAACTTCTGTCGCGTCGTGCTCTCGTCGGTCGCCTGACCTTCGTTGAAGAACGTACCGCGCGCCGGCGGGAGCAGTGCATCGAGAATCCGGTCTTCGGCCGCATCGTCAGCGCGGGCGCGCACGCCCTTCATGGCCTGCTCGCGGCCACTCTTGATGGCAATCTCAACCAGATCACGGATGATTGTTTCAACATCGCGGCCCACGTAGCCGACTTCGGTAAATTTGGTCGCCTCGATTTTGATGAACGGGGCATTGGCGAGGCGCGCCAGACGGCGTGCTATCTCGGTCTTGCCAACACCGG
>CAJBIL010000129.1 GCA_903953145.1 uncultured beta proteobacterium | reverse complement strand
GCCTGCCATTCCCACTCGGGTTTGCCGGCAGCTTCCACCAATTCGTTGATGGCCTTGATTGCAGCCTGCATGTGGTCGTGGCCGAATACCACGGCGCCCAACATGATTTCTTCCGACAACTGCTTGGCTTCGGATTCAACCATCAGCACGGCACCTTCGGTACCGGCAACCACCAGATCAAGCAGGGTTGATTCAAGTTGGGTCTTGGTCGGGCACAGCACGTACTTGCCATCGATATAACCAACGCGAGCGGCGCCAATCGGGCCAGCGAACGGAATCCCGGAAATTGCCAAGGCAGCCGAAGAACCGATCAGTGCAGGAATGTCCGGATCAATTTCCGGATTGCATGACATAACAGTACAGATCACCTGCACTTCGTTGTAGAAGCCCTCAGGAAACAAAGGACGCAACGGGCGATCGATCAGTCGCGAGGTCAGGGTTTCTTTTTCGGAAGGACGGCCTTCGCGCTTGAAGAAGCCACCGGGAATACGACCGGCAGCATAGACCTTTTCCTGATAATCAACGGTCAGGGGGAAAAAGTCCTGGCCCGGCTTGGCGTTGCGGGCTGCAACCACAGTTGCCAGCACAACAGTGTCATTCATGGTGACGAGTACGGCACCGCCGGCCTGACGAGCGATCTCGCCGGTTTCGATGGTGATCGTGTGTTCGCCGTAAGCAAAACTTTTCTTGATCGGATTCAGCACGTAAATTCCTTTCAGCAATAAATAAAAGCCGGCACAGCAATCACTGCTGCGCCGGCCTGTTCAGTACGCCCACAAAAATAGGGCAACGCGCGTTGCGCGCAAAATCAAAAGCCCGTTACGACGATCGGCGTTCGGGTGCGCTTACTTGCGCAGCCCAAGACGTTCGATCAACGAACGATAACTGCCGCCGTTCTTGCGTTTGAGGTAGTCAAGCAGCTTGCGACGCTGACTTACCATTGCAAGCAGACCGCGACGGGAATGGTGGTCCTTGACATGGGCCTTGAAGTGGCCGGTCAAGTCATTGATGCGGGCGGTTAGAAGTGCGACTTGCACTTCAGGAGATCCAGTATCGCCCTGGGCACGCTGGTAATCAGTTACGACTTTTGCCTTGTCGGCGGTTGAAATTGCCATTGGTATTTTCCTTGCTTATGCTGTTGCAGTGGGCTCTTAAAGAACGGAGATTATAGCGTTTGAGTTTGTTTTTTTGCGACAAATATCATGCAAAATTGTTGGCTGGTCGATTAAGCGGTCGCCACCAGCCGATAGGGCTGCAACCAACCGTCCGGTTGCAAATGGCAAACACCGAGAAAGACCTGTGTTTCATCGTATGTCCGGTAACGCAGTCCATCAATGCCGGCCCAGCGTACCGCTTGTCCATGGCGCAGCTTTCCTGCATCAAGCGCAGCCAGTCTTGCTTCCGGCAGGCTTTGCACCAGAGCGTCGGGCGGTTGCAGCAGGCTATCGCGCTGTGCGACGGACATAGCGTTCAATGCATCAAAAGAATGCGCATCGCTGACTTCCAGGCGACCGATACCAGTTCTACGCAG
>CAJBIL010000128.1 GCA_903953145.1 uncultured beta proteobacterium | reverse complement strand
TCAGTCGAATTTGCTGGAAAATACAAAGTCAAACTACGTGTGCTTTCCAGCTTCCAAGATGAAGGCGAAGGCACACTGATTACCGTTGAGGAAGACAAAAACATGGAACAACCAATCATTTCCGGTATAGCGTTTAATCGCGATGAAGCAAAACTAACTGTGCTTGGCGTGCCTGACCGTCCGGGTATTGCTTACCAGATTCTCGGACCAATTGCCGAAGCCAACATTGATGTAGACATGATTATTCAGAACGTCGGCCATGATGGCACGACCGACTTCTCTTTTACGGTCAATCGTAGTGATTTCAGTAAAGCGCTTGGCGTACTCGAAACAGTCAAGGCCAATACCGGAGCACGAGAAATAGTTGGCGACAACAAAACCTGCAAGGTTTCAGCAGTGGGCGTTGGTATGCGCTCGCACCCCGGTGTTGCCAGCCAGATGTTCCGTGCATTGGCTGAAGAAGGTATTAACCTCCAGATGATCTCGACTTCTGAGATAAAAATTTCTGTCGTCATTGAGGAAAAATATCTCGAACTGGCAGTGCGAGTCTTACATCAGACATTTGGCCTTGATCAGGCTTTATAAAGTCCAGTTTAAGTTTGACCGGGCGCGACCAAACAGCTATCATTGCGCCCTCTTCGGAGACGTGGCCGAGAGGTCGAAGGCACTCCCCTGCTAAGGGAGCATCCGGGCAAAACCTGGATCAAGGGTTCGAATCCCTTCGTCTCCGCCAAGAACTGCTTAGCAAACAGTCTCTGACAAAATGAACAACCCCGCTAGACGAAAGTCTATGTGGGGTTTTTCATTTGTAGCGATTGAATTCGTCAAAACTGTTTCAATTATTTTTAGTGCCGAATTCTGTTCGGCCTGATTGCACATCAACTCTCTGCAAAGCCAATAAATACGCCACTCTTCAGCGAGTCGATTCGTTAGAACGCCTATCCATGCGCCCTACAGAGGAGGTGCTTGATTAAAGATGACGAAATAAGCTCGCCCAGAATCAATTACACCAGTTCACTTCCAGCCCCGGTTCATCGGCAGCGCAGGTGAAGTGGCAATCGGCACCAAGCCCGGCGACCCAGGCCAGTTGATCGCCGCACCAAAGATAGGGCAGAGATTCGCGCATCCACGGCGGAATGGCCGCTTCCTGCAAGAGATTTCTAAGCGTGCGCCGTGGTCGCCGGGGATCAAGCTGTATTCGCTCGCCACCGGTCCGGCTACTGATCCGGAGCCCACCCGCAAGCAGCCGTTCGCGGCTCAAACCCTGACCATTGCAGGGCGTAAAGAACACTGTTCCGCCAGCCCACGGCAACGCTGCCTCACCCTGCCATAACAAGGGCTGTGCCGGCGCCGCAGGGCGTGTTTCGACAATATGTAACTGACCGCGATAGGTGTGTAGACGATGCGTGCCGACACTGACGCAAATCTCCGCTTCGGCACGCGTAGAGCGTAACTGGCGCAGGGCCTCATCAATCCAGCGAGTCTCAGGTGCAAGACTGCCGGCGTTTTGTAATTCATGGCGCAGCAAATTGCGCGCACGTGGCGCCGGCAACGCATTGAAGCGGCTAACCTCAACCCTTCCACTAGGCGCGACATTGCGCCGATCAAGTGCAGCAAGGTCCGCCAGCAAACCTGCACCTTCGGCAAAATGTCCGGCGGCCCGCGCCAAAGCGCTATCGCTGCCGGGAAAACGCGTAGCCAGGCGTGGCATGATCTCGTGACGCAGATAGTTGCGGCGAAATGCCGTATCCGCGTCGCTTTCGTCGTCGATCCAGGCGAGGCCGTTAGTTTCAGCGTAGGCGAGCAGCGCGGAATGCGGCACATCAAGCAATGGCCGGATCAGACGCAGGCCGGATGCACCGTGCGCTCGCTCGGGTGCCATCCCCGCAGCACCGTCGACACCCGCCCCGCGCAAGAGATTGAGC
>CAJBIL010000127.1 GCA_903953145.1 uncultured beta proteobacterium | reverse complement strand
AGGTCAACGGCGGACAGGAGGCTTGCGCCGACCCGGCTGGCGAAGGTTTCTCCGATTCTGGTGAGCAGCGGAACGCCGACCCAAAGGGCGTCGCTGCCCGTGGTGTGGGAGCCATAGGGGTAGGTGTCGAGCGCTAGATCGGCAAGCTGGAGTCGGCCAAGATGTGCGGCGGGGGTTTCGTGCTTTGCGAAAACAAGCCGGGTTGGGGCAACACCGCGTGCTGCGGCCTCACGCTGGAGGTTTTCCATCGCACGCGGGAGCGCTGGCTGCAAGAGCCACAGTACGCTGTCCGGGACGCGTTTGAGCAGGTCGCACCAGTGCCCGAAAACCAGTGGGTTGAATTTGTAACTCTGGTTAAAGCTGCAAAAGACAAAACCGGTGTCGGGCAAGCCGGCATCCCGGCGTGATGGGCGGGGGCCGATCTCGCGCTGGCGGTTATTGGGCTGGTAGCAACGCGGCATCAGCGCCAGGCTTTCGCTGTACTGGGCGGCGTGTTCGGGCGGGGTGACGATGGGGTCGCCGATAATGTAGTCGGCCAGCCGTTCGTGTCCGAGGGTGCCGGGATAGCCGAGCCAGCTGACGATGAGGGGCGCGGGACGCAGGGCGGTGATACCGAGGCGGGCATCCTGGGTATAACCTTTGAGGTCGACCAGGATGTCGATGCTGTCGGCGGCAATCTGTGCGGCGGCGGCAGCGTCGTATAGTGTGCCGAGATCGTGGAAGACTTCAGCGGCATTTAGCGCTTCATCCCGCCCTTTGTCCTTGAAATCAGGGCCGTAGGAGTAGAGGTGGATGGCAAAACGGCTCCGGTCATGGGCGGCGAGAACGCCACCGAGCAGGTGCATGGTGGCGTGATCGTGAAAGTCGGCCGACAGGTAGCCGATCCGCAGGCGATCATGTGTCGGGCGGCTGTTCGGTGCGATGAGCGGCGCTTGCGCCAAGGCTGCCCGAAAGTGTTTTTGTGCATACAGCCAGCCGGCCCGGTGCTGTAATGCGGCGGCATTTTCCACGGGGATTGCCAGCAGGCCAAATGGCCCGATGCTGGTTGTTTCTTTGCCAAGCAGTGCTTGCAGGGTGGCCTCGTCACGCGGGCGATGGGCCCAGTCGCAAAGCTGTGCGGCGCATTGGTAGGCGTTGCCAAGTGCGCTGCCGTCATCGCCGGCGTGCCGGTAATAGGCGGCTGCTTCGTCGTAACGTTTGAGTTCTTGCAGCAGGTTGCCGAAATTGTTGCAGGTGTCTGCGTTTTGCGGTGCGATGCTGAGCGCCTGACGGTAGGCGGCTTCGGCGTCTGTGTAACGGCGCTGGCCAAGCAGGGCGTTGCCGAGGTTGGCGTAGCCAACGGCTAAGCCGGGATCAAGCCGGACCGCCTGGCGGCAGGCGCTTTCGCCTTCATTGAATTGACGCAGAGCGTTAAGCAGGCTACCCAGATTGGCATGCGCCCCGGGCAGGTCCGGTGCGAGGGCAATGGCGCGACGAAAGGCGTTCAACGCTTCGTCGGTGCGGCTTTGTGCTTCGAGCAGCCGACCGAGATTGGAGTGCGCCTGGGCGTAAGCTGGCGCGAGGGCGATGGCTTTGCGCAAACAGGCTTCTGCCTCGGTGGTAGCGCCGAGTTCGTGCAATTGCAGGCCAACATCATTTTGTGCTTCGGCGGAATCTGCCGCATTGGCGATGGCTTTTTGCAGCGTGGCGATGGCTTCTTGCGGTCGTCCCTGACCGCGCAAAGCCAGCCCGAGGTTGAACAGGGCCTCAGGCTGTGTTGGCGACAGCTTGAGCACGCGCTGGCTGTGGCGCTCAGCCGCGCTGTAATTGCCTTGCCGGTTGGCGAGGTGGGCCATGTTGATCATGATGCCTGGCTGGTTCGGCAGCAGGGCGAGGCAACGCTCGAAGCTGCGGTAGGCTTCCTGGTGACGATTCGCCTGCATCAGCGCAATGGCGAGTTGTTCGAGAATCTGAGGGTCTTTGGCGGCAAGTTTGCTGGCTTTGCTCAGCGGTGTGATGGCGTCGACGGGGCGACCGAGGTTCAGGTAGGCCAGTCCGAGCAGATGCCAGACCGGGCTTGCTGCTGGCCAGCGTGTGCTGCATTCAGTCGCCTGGCGTGCCAGCGTATCGAACTGGCCGGTTTGCAGCAGGTTGACCAGCATCGGGATGGGCGGTTGTTGCGTGCTTGTAGATGCTTTGTACATGGTGAGCCGGGTGATTTTTCGGATTGTTTTGCGGCGCTGAGGTTTTTGGCAGTTTTGGACTATTCGAGCGGCAGGCGTAGCTGCTGGCGACGCGCGATAAAGTCTTTTAACCCGGCCTCGGT
>CAJBIL010000126.1 GCA_903953145.1 uncultured beta proteobacterium | reverse complement strand
ATCACCTCCGGCCGCCCGGACTCCGCCAACGCCGCCAGCGCGGCCCCCCCGGGATAATCCAGACCCAGCAGCTTGGCTGTTTTATCAAAAGCCTCGCCAGCCGCATCATCGAGCGTTTCGCCGAGCAATTCATACTGGCCAACGTTCGTCACCCGCATCAATTGAGAATGGCCGCCAGAAACGAGCAGTGCAATAAAGGGGAAACGCGGGGGCTTGCTGGAGAGCAGCGGTGAGAGCAAATGGCCTTCAAGGTGATGCACCGGCAGCGTTGGCACGCCTAGCGACGTAGCGAGCGCCTCGGCAAAAGCGGCCCCGACCAGCAAGGCACCGGCCAGACCCGGCCCTTGCGTATAGGCCACCGCATCAACATCATTAAGCGAGCGCCCGCTATCGGCTAACACCTTGCGCAGCAAAGGCACCGCGCGCCGGATGTGGTCGCGTGAAGCAAGTTCGGGCACTACACCACCATACGCCTGATGCATCACCACCTGCGAATGCAATGCATGAGCCAGCAATGCACCGCCGTCATCGGTGCTATAAAGTGCGACACCTGTTTCGTCGCAGGAGGATTCAATTCCGAGTACCAGCATACGTGGCATTTTACCCCAGCCGAATCTGGCGCCGAATCAAACAATCAACAAAGACTTGAATTTATTCCCCGGCTTTGTTTATAATGCTCGGCTTCGCAGCAATCTGACGATTTTTGAAATTAGGATAGAGTTAATGCCAGCCATTCGCCTGAAGGAAAATGAGCCGTTCGAAGTAGCGATTCGCCGTTTCAAGCGCACCGTTGAAAAGACCGGTCTGCTGACCGAACTGCGTGCCCGCGAGTTCTACGAGAAGCCTACCGCCGAGCGCAAGCGCAAGCTGGCCGCTGCCGTTAAGCGCCACCATAAGCGTATGCGCAGCCAGACTCTGCCGCCGAAACTGTACTAAAACCGGATCGCAGATCGCCGATTAGCCGCCTGTCTGAAGATAGGCGGCTTTTGGCGTTTATGGCACAGGCAATTGCAACACATGGTTTAACGCAATAAAAGGAGCCGCACGATGACCCTCAGAGCGCGTATCAACGATGACATGAAGGCCGCGATGCGTGCCGGAGAAACCGGTAAGCGTGACGCCATTCGCCTCCTGCTCTCTGCTGTCAAACAAAGAGAAGTTGACGAGCGCATTGTGCTTGACGATGCCGCCATCGTTGCGGTGATCGACAAGATGCTTAAGCAACGCCGCGACTCGATCACACAATTTGAGGCTGCCGGACGCCACGATCTGGCCGATGCCGAAAAATTCGAGGCCAACCTGCTGACGGCGTACATGCCAGCCGGGCTGTCTGCCGACGAAATTGCCGCTGCAATTACTGCCGCAGTGAGCGAATCCGGTGCCAGCGGGCCCGGTGACATGGGCAAAGTGATGGCCATTCTCAAGCCAAAACTAGCCGGCCGCGCTGACATGAGCGAAGTCTCGAAGCTGATTAAAGCCCGCCTGGCGGGCGTCTGAGCCGGCACGGCGCCAGCCTGCTGCACAAGTGATCCCCGAGTCCTATATTCAGGAACTGTTGCATCGCGTCGACGTGGTCGACCTGATCGACGGCT
>CAJBIL010000125.1 GCA_903953145.1 uncultured beta proteobacterium | reverse complement strand
TGGGTGAACTGCCGGCACGCATCGCAAAACTCAAGTCTTTGCGGCTGCCAGATTTACGAAAGTAAGCGCGCAATAAAATCGACAGCACGCAAAAGTCGACGCCCAGCACACGGTAACCGCCCCCCAAGAATTACCCCGCACCGCAATAAAAGCGTAAACGGTCTGTAACGTTCGAGCGTTAGAGTCTGAGGTGTCGCGTTCCAACCTGCTGAAACGCGACCACCCCGCCACCTCCCGGTCTGACGCCATGCATCCTCCCTTCTTCCTACTCGAACGACCTGCGCTGGGCGACAGCACCGCCACGGCCGCCAGAATGAACCAGCAGATACTCTGGGACTCCGCGCGCTTAAAATTTACCAAAGTGATGTCGGCACCGCACCTGAGTGCGGTATTCCAGCCGATTCTGGACATGCAAACCGGAACCTATTTTGCCTATGAAGGGCTGATCCGTGGCCCACAAGACACGCTCATGCATTCGCCTGCGGCACTGTTCGCCATGGCCAAAAAGGCAGACGTGGTCATTGAATTCGAAAAGATGTGTCGTGAAGTGATTCTGAAGCGCTATGCAGAACTTGCCTTGACACAACGCCTGTTCCTCAATGCCAGCATTCCATGCCTGACGGATAGCGAGTTCCGTATCACCGACGATATTCCGCTGCTCACCTCACTGGGCATATCACCGGGACGCGTGACCATCGAAATTACCGAAAACCATCTGGTCACCGATTTTTCCGCCCTGCGCGACACGCTGGGTGAATACCGCAACCGTGGCTTTGAGTTTGCGATGGATGATCTGGGTGAAGGCTTCTCCAATCTGCGCATGTGGTCGGAAGTTCGCCCTGAATTTGTCAAGATAGACCGGCATTTCATCAGCGGCATCGCCACCGATCCACTCAAGTTCCAGTTGGTCAAAGCCATGCAGCAAATCGCCGAGACGTGTGACGCACAACTGGTTGCCGAAGGGGTAGAGACCGAATCCGAATTCACCACAGTACGCGATCTCGGCATCCGCTACACACAAGGCTACTTAATTGCACGCCCGGATGCACAGCCCGCCGAACAGCCACCCGAGCATATTAAAAAGCTCCTCAGTTGCGGACGCATCATCGTCTTCCCGCGTCAGCACGCCAACAGTTCCGGCTATACGCCGGTCAGCCAATTGACGCACGCCATCGAACCGGTCAGCGTGGATACTGAAAATGACGTCGTCTATACACTGTTCGAAAGCCAGCCCAATCTGCTGGCAGTGCCGGTGGTGAAGGACGACATTCCCATCGGCATGATTAACCGCTTCAGCATGATTGATGGCTTCGCGCGGCCTTATCGTCGTGAGCTTTATGGCAAAAAATCCTGTGCGCTGATGATGGACAAACAACCGGTCATCATCGAATCCACCGCAACCGTGCAGGATTTGGCACGCAAGATTGGCAGCCGCGATCAGCAGTCCTTCTCGGAAGGCTTCATCATCACCCAAAACGGACGCTACGCGGGCATCGGCTGGAGCCGCGAGTTGATGGGACTGATTACCGACATGCAGATGCATTCGGCACGTTACGCCAACCCGCTAACCCTGTTGCCTGGCAATGTGCCCATCAACGAACATATCGAGCGTCTGCTGGTGTCTGACACCGGGTTTGTCGCCTGTTACGCCGACCTTGACGCGTTCAAGCCTTACAACGACGTCTATGGCTATCGCCGTGGCGACGACGTGATTGTGCTGCTGTCGCAGATTCTGGGTGAAGTCATCAAAATTCAGGACGACTTTCTCGGCCACATCGGTGGCGACGACTTCATGATTCTGTTTCAAAGCCACGACTGGGAAGCGCGTTGTCAGCACGCGCTCACGCTGTTCGATCAACGGATTGCAGACTTTCTCGAACCCGAACATCGCGCTGCTGGCAGCTATACCGCCGAAGACCGGCGTGGCCAGATGGTCTGCCACGCACTGCCATCACTTTCATTGGGTGCCGTGATGGTCGGCAGTGGTGAATTCCACTCGCATCAAGACGTGGCCGCCGCAGTCGCCGAGGCAAAACATCAGGCCAAACGTATCGCCGGAAGCAGCCTGTTCGTGGAGCGCCGCAACGCCACGAAGTCCCGGCAATAAACCTTAAAACATCAGTTCAACCACAGCGACACGGCGAACACGGCGAAAAATCAAAGCCTTGCTCGAATTTGTCGATGAAAGCCTGTCGCCTCCTTATTCCTCGCCGTGTTCGCTGTGCCGCCGTGGTCAACTGCCTTTTCTAGATTTAACGGACGCGGCGTCGCGCGCTGAGATTTCAGCCCAGCGCTCGCGCCATTCTGCAAGTTCTTCATCTTCAATCTCAAGCTGGATGGCCACGGCTTCGATCGGTGTGATCTGACGATCCTGCATGCGCCGTCCGAGCTTGCCCCGCATCCGTGAGAAGGCGCGCTCAGCATCTTCCTGTGTCAATTGTTTCGCTTTGTCGAGATACTCGACGGTCGGTTGTCTTTTCATTACAACTCCAGATTGTCATCACCACATCAGAATACTGAGCAGAATACTGAGGAATACATTGCACCGCCACATCAAATCACTTGATGCAGCGCCGCATTCTGACTCAGAAATATTGCAGTCCCGTGTCAGATTGATGACACACGAGGCTCCTTGCCGGATCGTGCTACCTGAGCATTACCCATACACCGAATGCAATAAAGAACACAAATACAGCCTGTTGCAGCAGCCACAGCACAAATAATCTGTTTTTTAACGCTAATCCACTTTGTTCAAAATATTTTTCGCGCTCTGTTGCCGGCCGGCGGTCAAAAATTGGGGTCGTCATCGTAAAACTCCATTGAAAACTGTCGGTTGCACGGAACTCGAAAGGGCGGTGCCCCCTCGCTGATACCAGTCTAGTCAGCGACCGTGACAATGAAGTTAATGTCTTGTTACGATTACGGTTTGTCGCAATAAAAGCCTCCATCCCAAAAGCAAACTCCCCACAAAACTTTGCAGTCTTGCGGGGAGTTCATCGCCTGTCTTGTCGCGTCGGCCTGACTGGCCGAACCCGAACCAACACGCAATCAAATTACTTCGATTTCGTCGCGGCAACCATATTGGCCTG
>CAJBIL010000124.1 GCA_903953145.1 uncultured beta proteobacterium | reverse complement strand
GGCATCGGCGATGAAACCATTCCAGAGCACTGATCCATCGTCCCGTTGTTCAGGAATCGCCCGGCCGGACAGCCAGCGGATAGATTGGTCTGCCAGGCAAACGCGGTATTCATGCACCCATGGCGTTAGCTGGCGAGACGAGACGTGGATCGATTCGTTCAGTTCGGCCAGGTCTTCCGGATGGATCAGGGTGAATACTTTGGCCGCATCATGTATTACCTCTTCGGGCGTTACCCCGTAGATGTCTAACATGCCCTCGCTGGCAAAGGGGAAGCAGGAAGTGCCATCCGGGCGCAACAAATACTGGTAGACCACGCCCGGCACGCGGCGCGTAATGTTTTGCAACTGGGCCAGGGCTTGGCGCTCGGCAACCGAGTGGCGCAGGCGTGCGGCGCGGTTCAGCGAGGCGATGGCGGCGAGCACGACAAAAAGCAGCGTGATGAAGGCGGCTTGTTGCAACAGCTGTGCTTTGTATTCTTCGTGTGTGGCAAAAACATCTTTGTTGGATACGCCGATGCCGACAATCAGCGGGTACGACGGCAGTTTCCTGAAATGATGGATGCGCTCGATGCCGTCGGAAATCGACCGGTAAGCAATGGTGCTGGCTTCATCGCCCTCGGCAAAGCGCTTGAATACCGGGCTGGCAGAGAGGTCGCCAGTAAACGCTTGCTGGTTCTCGGTTCTCCGTGCGAGGACGGCGCCATCGGTGCCGAACAAAGCCACGATGCCTTGTTCGCCGAGCAAGAGTTCCTTGTAGAAAAGGGTGAAGTAGGTGGGGTCAAGCGAGGCGACCACAACACCGTCAAATTTGCCATTTTCGTCGGTGATGCGCCGCGAGAGCTGGATCGACCATTTGCCTGAAGCACGTCCCAGCACCGGAGGGGAGATGTAGAGCGCATCCGGCGAGTTGCTCAGATGCGCCTTGAAATGCGCACGGTCTGACAGATCGATGCGCCCCGTAAATGGGAGGCTGCTATGGCTTAGCAAACCCTGCGCATCAATAATCGCAAACTGGAGGTAAATACGGGAATCGAAAGCACCATGTGCTACCAGCGTTTTCAGGTCAATCTTTTTTTTGTGCTCGGCGTATTCGGCGATCAGCAAGCGTAGCGTCTGGTCGGCGCCATAAAAAGTGCGCTCGGCGTGTTCCTGGCTAACGCGCCCGAGATTGAGCAGGTTGTTCTCGGCACTGGCCAGCGTGTGCGCCCGGTCTTCGGTGATCAGCGACGAGGTATGCACCCAGAACGCGACGATCAGCAATGCAGCAACCAGCCAGATCGAAAAGAAATGGCCTAACCAGCGTTTGCTTTCAGTGGGCTGCACTAAGGGTGGCATATGTCTCGGATTAGAATTTTTATAAGCCGGTATTACAAAATTAGGCCTTTAGGCATAGTAACTCAGCGCACTGTTATTGGGCGGCTGTGCGCTGTCCGTTCGGGTTAATTTTTATAACTGCCCTGTAACCCGCACCAAATGGTCATCTAGCTAAGGCACTGCGCGGAGCGCCTTTATCCATGCGCTTCTTCAGCCAATCACTGCGTAGGTCGGGGTTCACCCCGACGCCCTGAAAGAAGTCGATGTCGGGGTGAACCCCGACCTACGCGCCTTTGTTCTTCCTGACATTTTACGGGCACATTTCTGGCCGTTGTTACGAATGGGAGATGCCGGCTAAGCCTCGCCAAACGGTCATCTACAACAAGCACTGGCCGGATCGCCTTTATCCATGCGCTTCTTCAGCAAGTGCTTGAGGTAGACCGCCTATCCATGCGCCTTGCAGGGCAGCGGCCTTTTAGTTATTTTCCTGCCGGCAGTATTGTTCAAACCACTGGCTGACTTCAGCGGCGACTTTGTCGAAGGCGGTTGGGAGGGCGAAGCTGTCGTCGGTGTCCGGGATGCGTTTGAGTGCTTTGCGGCAGCTGACTTCTTGCAGCGCGCGCTGGTTGCTGGCCAGCCGGATGGCGGCGCTTCCGGCCGGCTCATCCAGTACGGCAATTTCGCCCATCAGCACAAGCAGCGGGGCGCTCAGGGAACGCAGGTAAAGCATGCCGGCGCGGTCGATCAGGCCGCTCCGGCAGACGACAGCGGCAATGTCCTGGTCGCGCTGGGCGGCAATGCGGACGATTACCGGCGAGACGTGATCTGCGGCGCAAAGGCCAATCGGTAAGGCCGGCAGCGCACCGTTCTGCATCTGTCGCTTGATCAGGTCAAGGCCGGCCAGCAGGCGTTTGGCGAGCAGGGCCACGTTGTTCTGGAGGTCGTTGAAACGCGTTTCTGCCTGCGGCATGAGGTCAAGCGTCAGTGTGCCAAAACGTTGCGGCTGAAGGCGGGCAGCGAGGGCAATGTCCTGCGCGGCGACGGGCTGGGTCGCGTCGCTTGCCGCGTGCGCCAGGATGATCAGGCCGCCGGCGCCGGGCGGCAGGGTCAATTGGCCATGCAGCGGGCCGTGTTCGGTGTGGATCGAAAGCGGTGTGCTACCGGGCGCCTGCACTTCGTTCATCGCCGCGCCAGCCGGACGGGAATGCGCTGTGCGCCGAAGGGTTTGCCGAACTTGCCAAAGCGACCGGCGATCTGTGTTTGGCAGTGCGGGCAGCGGCCATCGTTGGGCAGGTCGTAATGGCGAATGTTGTACCAGTCGCGTTCGATCAGCGCGGCCTCGCAGGTGGGGCAGAAGGTGGTGCCGCCTTCGCTATCGTGCACGTTGCCGGTATAAACGTAATGCAGGCCGGCATCGAGCGCGATGCGGCGGGCGCGGGTGAGTGTCAGGGCGGGCGTTGGCGGGAGTTCCTGCATCTTCCAGTCGGGGTGGAAGGCGGTAAAGTGCAACGGCACGTCCGGCCCGAGTTCGCGGGCGACCCAGTCGGTCAGCGCCTTGATTTCAGCTTCCGAGTCGTTCTGGCCGGGGATCAGCAGGGTGGTGATCTCCAGCCAGCAGCTTGTTTCGTGATGAATGTACGTCAGCGTGTCGAGCACCGGTTGCAGGTGGCCACCGCACAGTTTGAAGTAGAAATCGTCGGTAAAACCCTTGAGGTCAACGTTGGCTGCGTCCATCACGGCGTAGAAGTCTTTGGCCGGCTCGGCGTGGATGTAGCCGGCGGTGACCGCCACTGTTTTGATTTGCCGCGCCCGGCAGGCCCGCGCGGTGTCGATGGCGTATTCGGCAAATACCACCGGGTCGTTGTAGGTGAAGGCGACCGATTGTGCGCCATAGGCTGCTGCTGCGGCTGCAATGCCCTCCGGACTGGCGGCATCCATCAGGCGATCCATGTCTTTTGACTTCGAAATATCCCAGTTCTGGCAGAACTTGCAGGCCAGATTGCAACCCGCCGTGCCGAAGGAGAGAATCGCCGAACCGGGGTAAAAATGGTTGAGCGGTTTTTTTTCAATCGGATCAATGCAGAAGCCGGAGGAACGGCCATAAGTGGTCAATACCATCTGCCCGCCGAGGTTCTGGCGCACAAAGCAGGCGCCGCGCTGGCCTTCGTGCAACTTGCAGTCACGCGGGCAAAGGTCACACTGGATGCGCTCGTTTTCAATCGCGTGCCACCAGCGTGCCGGATGGGCGGATTCCGGGGTTTTGGGCGTATCGGGGCGGTTATTCATGGCGTTAAGCTTCTTTCCATTTTTGCACCTCATAACGGGCGAGGGTGATCGCATCGTCCCAGTAATCGGCGGGCAGGCCGGCTTTGAGTTTGAGTTGGGCGATGAACTGCCGGGGCTCGGGCAGTGATTCCCAGACCTGCGGCAGAAAGGTTGCGCGGCGCTGCCCGTGCGTCAGCACGATGCCGTCGATGCCGGGGCGCAGGGCGTTGAGTGCGGCGTTTTCGTCGCTGAAGCTGATTGGCACGGCGGGCGTCAGCAGAGAGACTTCGACCCGTGTTCTGGCCAGTTCATCATCGCCCAGCGGCGCGAAGCGCGGATCTTTGAAGGCCGCAGCGACGGCGTTCTCAGCCACATCGGTGGCCAGCGTGCGATACGCCTCAAGGCTGCCGATGCAGCCGCGCAACTTCCCCGCTTGCGTCAGGGTAACGAAGCTGGCGCCGGGTTGTGAATGCTCAGGCAGGGCCGCAACCGGCCGCGGGGCATGGCCGAAGCGTTCGCCAATCGCATTGCGGGCAAGCATCAGCAGGGTGGGGCCAAGGGCATCAGTCGACATCGTGTGTGTGCTCCGTGAAGGTAAAGGCGCCGTAGCCGACCACGCGTGCTTTATCGCCGGCCGTGTCGCCCGAGTTTCGCAGATCAATCTGATGTGCCTGCAAGCCGTGCTGGCGGGCGGCAAGCAACAGCCCATTGACGGGCGTTGCACCGCAAGCCTGTTGATGGTTGAGCTGCGCTTCAAGCGCCAGAATATGCGCGGCGCTCGTCGCGTCGGCTTGTCGTGCGACCTCGTAGGGCAGGTAATGCGAGAGGTCGGAGCTGATGACGATCAAGGTCTCATCTCCACCCCACAGGCGCTCAAGCACCTCGGCGACCTGCGCCGCACTGACATGACCAACCGCCAGCGGCACCAGCGAGAAATCACCGAGCACCGCTTGCAGAAAAGGCAGTTGCACCTCCAGCGAATGCTCTTCTGCATGTACCGCGTCGCTAAATACGACCTGTGGCAGAGCTTCGATCAGGGCGATGGCTTGCTGATCAAGCGGCACGTTGCCGAGCGGCGTAGCAAAGGCGGTGCAGTTTGGTAGCGCCAGCCCGTTGACCGCGACGCGATGCGTTGGCCCGAGCAATATCACGCGCCGGATCGTGCCGCGTAGCGCGGCAAGCTGTTTGTAAACACTGGCCGCAATCGGGCCGGAATAAACATAGCCGGCGTGCGGGGCGATAATCGCCTTGGGCCGCCGGGTTGGTGCCGCCGGCGCTGCGCCAAGCAGCTGCATGACATCCCGGGCGAGAATCGCCGCTGCGCCCGGGTAGAACTGGCCGGCAACCGCGGCGGGGCGAAAATTCTGGTTCATGATTTTTAATCCTGCCGTAGTGAGCGTGTCCGGTAATTATCTTCCCGTGCCGTCAGCAAAGTCTTGCAAAACGATGATGAAGGAACCGCTGGCTTCAAGTACAGTCTAAGTATGCTAAATATGCAGTGTTTTAGAAAGTATGATTGATTTGCCTGATTTTTCTGTCTGTTTGGAGATTTTTTGTGAGTGCTGCAAGTAACGTGACGCCCCCTGTCGATCTGATCAAAGCGGTTCGCTCGGGCCTGTTGACTGAAGTTGTCGCCGCCCTTGATGCCGGTGCCCAGGCCGGATTGCATGATGGCTCGGACGATGCGGCGCTTGCCCTGGCGATTGCCTGCTTCATGGGCCACGCCGAGATTGTGCTTGAGCTGGTTAACCGTGGGGAGAAAGTTAATTGGGCCGAGAACCGGGATCCAAAATCGCCTTTGTCGATGGCGATTCGCGGGGGTAAAACAGAAGTCGTCAAACTGCTGATCGAACTTGGGGTTGAAGTGCCGTCCGGCGTGCAAACGGGGCTGACGGAACAGGAGTTGATGCTGGCAACCTGGAAAGCTAACCATTATGTGCTTACCCGGTCTGCAACTGACGATGCCGGCAAAGATTTGCCTTTCTCCGAAGAAATTCACATGCTGAGTTGCTATGGCACAGACACCAACGTGCTGGACTCGGAAATGCAACGCACCCTTGATTCGATGAACCCCAAATGAAATTCATTTGACGGGCCACGATTGCGGGTTTTTGTCGTAAAAGATCAGCGCATCAAATCAACAGCAACCCAACCGCCATGCCACCGCCAATGGCGAACAAGCCGGGCAGGGTTTCGATCGCGAGGCGACGCCCGCCGATCGTAACAACCAGGCCAATCTTGAAGATCAGGTTGGCGAACAGCGCCAGCGTGACCGCCGTTACAGCATTGGTCTGCGCGATTTTTTCCAGATTGAACATGCGCAGCGTGGATAGCACGCTGGCGTCGGCATCGGTCAGGCCGGAGGCGAGAGCGACGATGTAGAGCCCTTTATCGCCCGCCGTATCCTGCAACCACGCGGAAGTCAGCAAAACGACGGCATAGAGCAGGCCGAAGGAAACGGCGGTACGCAGTTCGGTCGGGTTTTTGACTTCGGGCATTGGCAAATCCCCGCCCTCGTTTAGCGCACGCCAGGCGAATAGCGTCATCAGCAAGCCGGGCAAAATACCGCAGCTGAACACAATCGCCAGCGGCACGATCAGCCCGGGGGCGACAACGGCGGAAACCAGCCACAAACGCAGCATGACCATGATATTGGCGATCAGGATGACGGGCATGGCAAGGCGCAGCAACTCAGGGTGCTGCGCTGCGTGGCGCGAGAACATCATGGTCGTTGCCGTACTTGAGGCCAGGCCACCAAAAATACCGAGCACTGCGGCACCGTGCCTTGCGCCGACAATGCGTAGCGCCATGTAGCCGGTAAGCGCCAGACCGGAAATAAGCACCACCATCCACCACACCTGCCGGGGATTGATGGCGTTGTAAGGGCCAAAGTCGCTGTTGGGCAGGATTGGCAGAACAACAAAGGAAAGTACGGCAAATTGCAGGATCGAGTGCATATCCTTCGCGGTCATCGCCTCGGTGATACGTTTGAGCTGCGCCTTGAAGTAGAGCAGGATGGTTGTTGTAATCGCCAGCATCACGGCCAGCGTGCCATAACCGTGCCACACCGCAGCGCCCAGCCCGTAGCAGGTGATGACGGCAATCTCCGAGGTGAAGCCGGGATAGTTGCCTTGCGCGGTGGTGAAATTGGCGGCGATCATGGTGGCAGTAATGGCGAGCAGCCCAACGACGATGAACCACGGCGTGCCGGTTTTTTCCCCGAGCAGGGCAAACAGGCAGCCGAGCATGGCGACCAGTGCAAAGGTGCGCAGGCCGGCAGCAGCGTCTCGCTGACGCTCGCGCTCGATGCCGATCAGCAGGCCGATGCCGAGTGAGGTGGCAAAAGCCTGCACGGGGACAGCTAGATTTGGTTCGAGCAGTGTCATTTCGTATTCCCCCGTTCGCTATTCTTCTCTGATATTCCGCTAAAATTACGCCATGCCACGCCACTACGCAATTGTTCCTGCCGCCGGTAGCGGATCACGCTTCGGTGCCGAGATGCCGAAACAGTATCTGCCCCTCGCCGGGAAACCCCTGATTTATCACACACTCGCCGCGCTTTGCCGTTGTTCGCGGATTGATCGTGTCTGGGTTGTCCTGTCGCCGGACGATGTCTGGTGGCGAACTTACGACTGGGCATGTCTCGGTCCGAAGCTGGAAACCGTATTCTGCGGCGGGGCAACGCGTGCCGGGAGTGTGGCCAACGGGCTGCTTGCCGCACAGACTGCCGCCGCCGATGAGGATTGGGTGCTGGTCCATGACGCAGCGCGTCCGTGCTTGTCGCAGGCCATGCTGGATGCGCTGTGCGATGCGCTGGCGGATGATCCGGTTGGCGGCCTGCTGGCCGTGCCGGTGGCCGATACCCTGAAACGTGCCGATGCCGGGCAGCGCGTTGCGGCCACCGAGCCGCGTGATGGCTTGTGGCAGGCCCAGACACCGCAGATGTTTCGCTATGGTGTGCTGCTCAAGGCGCTGGCCAGCCATCCGGGCGTAACCGATGAAGCGGGTGCGATTGAGGCCGCGGGTCTGAAACCCAAGCTGGTGCGCGCCGATGCGAGTAACCTGAAAGTCACTTACCCCGCTGATCTGCATCTGGCGGCGTTGATTCTGCAAGGAGCGCATGAATGATTCGTATCGGCCAGGGTTGCGACATCCATGCGCTGGTGAGCGGGCGCAAGATGATCATTGGTGGTGTGCATATTCCACACAGTACCGGTCTGCTTGGTCATTCGGATGCCGATGTTTTGCTGCACGCGATCACTGATGCACTGCTCGGTGCCGCCGCGCTGGGTGATATCGGCCATCATTTTCCCGATACCGATGCACGCTATTGCGGCGCCGATAGTCGGGTTTTGTTACGTGCCACGCTGGCTTTGCTGCAACAGGCCGGGTGGCAGGTCGGCAACGTCGATGCGACGATTCTGGCGCAGCAACCGAAAATGGCGCCGCATATCCCGCAGATGGTGTTGAATATTGCCGCTGATCTCCAGGTCGCGAAGTCGTGCGTCAACGTCAAGGCAAAGACTGCCGAGAAGCTCGGTTTTGTTGGTCGCTGCGAGGGCGTTGCGGCAGAGGCCGTGGTGCTGATCGAAGCTGTAACCCCATGTTGAGCGCCTTGCCATGATCAAGAAAATTCCGGTACAACAGTTGCGCCCGGGGATGTATGTCACCGACTTCAACGCGGGCTGGCTGGACCATCCGTTTGTGCTCAACAGCATGAAGATCGACACCGATGATCAGGTGCAGAAGGTGCTGGACAGCGGCGTCAAGGAGTTGTTTGTCGATACGACGCGCGGTTTCGATGTGAGCGATGCACCAACGCGCGAAGAGGCCGCCGCACTCACAGAGCGTGCCCTCGAACGCATTGGCGAGGTCGAAAAACCGAAAATGCCTGAGCGTCAGGTGTCGCTGGCGGATGAGCTTTTGCGCGCAAAAAGTACATTCAGCGAAGCCACCCGAATTATCCGGGGTGTGATGGACGATGTGCGGCTTGGTCGTCAGATCGAGCTTGAAAGCAGCCGTGTGGTGGTCGAAAAAATAACCAACTCGATCATGCGCAACGGCAATGCCATGCAGAGCATGCGGCGGATGCGCAACCTCGATGACTACACGTTTTTACACTCGGTCAGTGTATGCACCATGCTGACGACGTTCGTGCAGGCAGTAGGTATCGGCGTGCCGACCATTCACGACATCGCTCTGGGCGCACTGCTGCACGACATCGGCAAGATGCGCGTCAACCTTACCCTGCTCAACAAGCCGTCCAAACTCTCGGACGACGAATTTATGCACATGAAATCCCACGTCGTGCTTGGCTCGGACTTGTTGCGCCAGATGCCGGGTATCCCGAAAATTGCATTCGAGCCGCTGGACCTGCACCACGAACGTTTTGATGGCAGTGGCTACCCGAACAAACTCAAGGGCGAGGAAATCTCAGAGATCGGGCGGATGACGGCGATAGTCGATGTTTACGATGCAATTACTTCGGATCGCTGCTACCACAAGCCGGTTGGCCCGGCGGAAGGCATCCGGAAACTCTTTGAGTGGAGCAAATTTCATTTTGATCCGGCACTTGTCCAGTTGTTTGTGAAGAGTATCGGCATCTATCCGGTCGGGACACTGGTTCGCCTGGAAAGCGAGCGGCTGGGGGTCGTCATCGAGCAACGCGAAGCGAATCTGCTGACGCCGCTGGTGCGTGTTATTTTTGACGCCAAGCGTAACTATTACATTACGCCGGAAGAGGTTGATCTGTCGAAGCCGATGGGGGCGGGCGGTGCGGACAAAATCATCGGCCATGAGTCACCCGGCAAGTGGAAGATCGATATTTCGCGCTTCCTTCAGTAAGCGTGCCTGCGCTCTGTTTTACCGGCTGACCGGTAGCCGCAGACGCGCAATCAGCCCACCGCCCGGGCGAGGCAACAAGGCCAGTGTGCCACCGTGCAACCGCGCAATCCGTTCGACAATGGCGAGGCCCAGCCCGGTTCCGCTGGCATTGCTACGGGCGATTTCAAGGCGCGTAAACGGGCGTTTCAGACGATCCGTTTCGCTTTCGGGTATGCCTGGTCCGCGATCAAGCACGTCAATCAGGATAAATTCACCCGCGTTGTTTTCGCTGCACGTTTCGACGCTCAAAGCATGCCCGTTTGAAGAATCTCCGCCATATTTACGGGCGTTGTCAATCAGGTTGGTCAGCGCACGGTTGAGCGCTTTCGGATGCGCTTTCGTCAAAGGCAACTCGCCGAGTGTGATTTCCGGCAGCGCTGCGTTGCGCGGCTGAACGCCCGCAATCTGTGCGACCAGCACGTTAACGTCGGTCAGTTCGGCGGTTTCGTCTGCCTCGCCACGCGCGTAGTCGAGGAACTGCGCGATGATCTCGTCCATCTGCTCGATATCAGCACTTACCGCGTCACGGGCCGTTATATCGTTAATCGAAAGTTCGGCTTCCAGGCGCAGGCGGGCAAGCGGCGTACGCAAATCGTGTGAGATACCGGCCAGCACTTCGGCGCGTTCGGCTTCGTTGTGCCGCAAGTCTTCCGACATCCGGTTGAACGCTTCGGCGAGATGCTGCAACTCAATCGAGCCGCGCTCGGCAAGGGGCTGCGGATGCCGGCCATGCCCGACTTCATGCGCCGAACGGGCCAACGCACGCAAGGGCAGGGTGACGCGGGAGACAATCAGCCAGGTGACCAGCAGC
Source organism: uncultured beta proteobacterium (assembly GCA_903953145.1). Lineage (GTDB taxonomy): Bacteria > Pseudomonadota > Gammaproteobacteria > Burkholderiales > Rhodocyclaceae > CAJBIL01. Next base: position 1,551 of record CAJBIL010000124.1, on the reverse strand, counting down.
GCCAGCGCGAGCGAAGCGCCGCCCCAGGCCAGCCAGACGAGCGGAAGATCATGTTCAGCGCGTTCACCGGGCAGCATCACCCAGAAATCATCGTCGCCGGGCTGGGCTTGTGCGCCCTCTTCGTCGATTGAAAAGCTGACCCAGATGCCCTGTTGCCCATTCACTGCAGCGGCAAAGCGAGTATCCGGGCCGAGCTGGGCTTGTGCTGCATCGCGCATGATGCGGAAAAACGGGCGTTCCGGCAGCACGTCGATCTGATCCCCCGGCTCTGCCGGATAAAGGCGTACCCCTTCGCGTTCAGCCAACTCGCGCAGCAAACCATGGCGCTTGACCGGGTCGGCTGCAATCAGTGCAGCGCGCGTCAGGTTGACGACGCTGACGGTGAGTTGGGCAAGCTGCCGGGCGCGTGGTTCACGTTCAGCCAGCGTAAATAACGTCAGCCAGGTTGCGACAGTTACAAAAATTAACAAGCTGATAAGCAGGAAGGTGCGCACCAGCAGCGTGCGCGGCCACCAGGTCATTTGCTTTGACCGTCCGGAATGAAGACATAGCCGAATCCCCATACCGTTTGCAGGTAGCGCGGTGTGGCCGGGTCAGTCTCGATCAGTTTGCGCAGGCGCGAAATCTGCACATCGATGGCGCGGTCATAAGGGCCTTGTTCGCGGCCACGCGCCAGCGTCATCAGCCGGTCACGCGAGAGCGGCTGGCGCGGGTGCTGGAGGAGGGCCTTGAGGACGGCAAATTCGCCGGTGGTCAGGGGGAGGAAATCCTCGCCGCGCTTGAGGGTGCGGGTTGCCAGATCAACCTCAACGCCACCGAAGCTAATCAGCTTGTCTTCCGCGCTGGGTGCGCCGGGTACCAGTGCCACGCGGCGGCGCAGTACGGCGTGAATTCGGGCGACCAGTTCGCGCGGGTTGAATGGCTTGGGCAGATAGTCATCTGCCCCCATTTCGAGGCCGACAATACGGTCGATTTCATCGCCTTTGGCGGTCAGCATGATGATCGCTTGTTGCGGATCGCCGGTACGCAACCGCCGGCAGATGGACAGGCCGTCTTCTCCGGGCATCATCAGGTCGAGCACGATGAGATCGAACTGCTCCCGGCTCAGCCACTTGTCCATCACCGTCGAATTTTCGGCAGTCTTGACGGCAAACCCCTGTTCGCCGAGGTAGCGTTGCAATAAGTCACGCAGTCTTTGGTCGTCATCAACAACCAGAATTTTTTGTTCAGCCATGAGCGAATCGTAACCGAAAATGTTTGGCGGAGGCTGCCGTGAGCCTTATCCAATGAGGAATGAGCCTGAAGCGGAGAAATCGGGGTTGACTGCTGAAATAGGGATTTCGAGGTCTATGTCCGGAAATGCCGCGAAGCTGTCGTAGGTGTAAATTCAACGCACACCCTTTGCCGGGGTGCAAACCGCAAACCCTGCAAACCTTGGTTTGCACTCTGACGGTAGCGCAATGTCGCGCTGTCGCCTCCCGTATTGGAATCTCGCCAGGAAGGACCCCTTTCGCCTGGGCTATACTCAGATGGCCTCGGACTCCTGCATCC
>CAJBIL010000123.1 GCA_903953145.1 uncultured beta proteobacterium | reverse complement strand
CGGCGGCTGTGCTCTCGCTGGCCGGGCAGTTTCGCCCGGAGAATTTTCGCCGTCACCCGTATCGCGCGCCGCACCATACGGCGTCTTCAGCCGCGCTAGTTGGCGGTGGCAGCGTGCCGCGACCGGGTGAGATTTCACTGGCGCATCAGGGCGTACTCTTTCTTGACGAGCTCCCCGAGTTTGATCGCCGGGTGCTTGAAGCGCTGCGCGAACCGCTCGAAAGCGGGCGGATTCACATCTCGCGCGCGGCCCGGCAGGCGGAGTTCCCGGCGCAGTTCCAGCTCGTTGCCGCGATGAATCCCTGCCCCTGCGGCTATCACGGCGATGCCAAGGGGCGCTGCCGGTGCACGCCGGATCAGGTGCTGCGCTATCGCAACAAACTCTCAGGGCCGCTGCTTGACCGGATCGACCTGCAAATTGAAGTCCCCGCGCTGCCCGCCGAGGCACTGCAACAGGCGGCAGATGGCGAGGCTTCGGCCACCGTGCGGGCCCGTGTCACGCTGGCGAGAGATCGCCAAATAGCTCGCCAGGGCAAGCCCAATGCACGATTGACGACCAAGGAAATCGACCTGCATTGCGCGCCGGAAGCTGCTGCAGCCACCTTGCTCAAAACAGCGGTAAGCCGCCTCAATCTCTCGGCACGCGCCTACCATCGCGTGCTCAAGGTAGCGCGCACGATTGCCGATCTCGCCGGCTGCGCGACCATCGCCGCACAACATGTTGCCGAAGCCGTACAGTACCGCCGCTTCGCCAAGGACTAAATGCCCAATCCCGCAAATCAGATGCCGCCACGCGGCATCGCCCTGTTACTCGCCGCGCTGGCGTCGCTTGGCCCTTTTTCGATTGACGCCTACCTGCCGTCTTTCCCCGAGATGACCGCTGCGTTGGGCGCCACGCAGCTCGAAATGCAGCAGTCGCTCACCGCCTTTCTGCTGCCTTTTGCCATCATGACGCTATGGCACGGCGCGATTTCCGATGCGGTCGGGCGCCGGCGGGTGATTCTGGTCGCGCTGGCGCTGTTTGGCGTCGCTTCGGCCGGCTGCATGCTGGCCACCCGGATCGAGCATCTATGGCTGATGCGTGGCTTGCAGGGGGTCAGCGCCGGTGCCGGCGTAGTCGTCGGGCGGGCCATCGTACGCGACCTTTTTGACGGGCCGCCGGCGCAGCGGCTGATGTCGCAGATCACCATGATGTTTGCCTTCGCACCCGCCATCGCGCCGCTGATCGGCGGCTGGTTGCAATCATGGTTTGGCTGGCGCTCGGTATTTGTTTTTCTGACCTTGATGACGCTCGCGCTGTGGCTCGCCTGCTGGCGCCTGCTGCCCGAAACGCTGCCCATCGGCAAGCGCCAGACACTCCGGCCCGGCTATCTCGGACGCACCTACCTGAAGGTGCTGACGGCGCCGCCCTTCCTCTTTGCCTGCGCGGCGGTCACCCTGAATTTCGCCGGTTTTTTTGTCTACGTGCTTTCTGCGCCGGTCTTCCTGATGGGGCATCTGGGCGTTTCCGAGCGCGAATTTCTCTGGCTTTTTGGCCCGTCGATGACCGGGCTGATGAGCGGTGCGTGGATTTCCGGCCGGCTGGCCGGCAAACTCTCGATCGGGCGCACGATTGCCGCCGGCTATCTGGTGATGGGTAGCGCCGCCATCATCAACCTGGGGCTGAACCTGGCGCTGCCACCCAGTTTGCCGTGGAGCGTGTTGCCCATCTTCTTCTACACGCTGGGCATGGCCATTGCGATGCCCAGCCTGACGCTTGTAGCGCTCGACCCGTATCCCAAACAGCGCGGCCTCGCCGCCTCCTGCCAGACCTTCCTGCAATCCGGCTTCAACGCCATTCTCGCCGGGCTGATCGCGCCCGTTCTGTGGGGCTCAACGCTCACGCTGGCGCTCGGCATGAGCGGCTTGATGGCGCTCGGCGGGCTATCGGCGTGGCTGCACCAACGCCGCTAAGCCGCGCCAGATGGTGATCTACCGCATGCGATTGACGGAGAGTCAATGAATACGCGGGTCTTCAGCGAGTGCCTGAGCTAGAACGCCATTCCACGCGCCCCGCAGGCAAGCGCCCTTGGGGTGCGCCTTCCAGGGCAGTGCCTACCACGCCTTGAAAATCGCCTCAGCCGCTGCGACTGTCTCGGCAATATCCGCTTCGCTATGCGCGGCGGAAACAAAACCGGCTTCAAACGCCGATGGCGCGAAGTAGTGGCCGGCGTCGAGCATGGCGTGGAAGAAACGGTTGAAGGCGTCTTTGTCGCAGGCCATGACTTCGGTGAAGGTTTGCGGGCAGGTGGCGCTGAAATACAGGCCGAACATGCCGCCGACGGATTGAGCGGCAAACGTGACGCCGTGCTTTGCCGCAGCCGCCATCAGTCCGTCGCACAATTGCTTGGTACGCAGCGTCAGCGCGGCGTGGAAGCCGGGTTGCTGGATCAGCTTCAGCGTCGCCAGACCGGCGGCCACCGCCACCGGGTTACCGGACAGCGTGCCCGCCTGATAAACCGGGCCAAGCGGCGCGATTTTCTCCATGATCTCGCGCTTGCCGCCGAAAGCGCCAACCGGCATACCGCCGCCGATTACCTTGCCAAGCGTTGTCAGATCCGGCGTGATGCCGTAGTAGCCCTGCGCGCATTGCGGGCCAACGCGGAAGCCGGTCATCACTTCGTCAAAAATCAACACCGCGCCGTGTTGCGTGCATAAATCACGCATCGCCTTGAGGAATTCGGGCGTCGGGACGACGAGGTTCATATTGCCGACCACCGGCTCGACGATCACCGTTGCGATCCGCGCGCCATGCTCGGCGAAGGCAGCCTCAAGCTGCGCCACGTTGTTGTAGTCGAGCACCATCGTGTGCTTGGCCAGATCATCCGGCACGCCGCCGGAACTCGGGTTGCCAAAGGTCAGCATGCCTGAGCCGGCTTTGACCAGCAGGCTGTCGGAATGACCGTGATAACAGCCTTCAAACTTGATCAGCACGTCGCGCCCGGTGTAGCCGCGCGCCAGCCGGATCGCGCTCATCGTCGCCTCGGTGCCGGAGCTGACCAAACGCACCATGTCGAGCGAGGGCAATAGCTCGCAGAGCAGGTCAGCCATCTCGATTTCGAGCTCGGTCGGCGCGCCGAAAGACAGCCCCCGGGTCGCCGTTTCCTGCACGGCACGCACGACATCGGGGTGGGCGTGGCCAAGAATCAGCGGCCCCCACGACCCCACATAATCGAGATAAACCTTGCCATCGGCGTCGGTCACGCGTGGGCCCTTGCCTTCGACAAAGAAGCGCGGCACGCCGCCAACCGAGCGGAAAGCACGGACCGGCGAGTTAACGCCACCCGGGATATGGCGCTGGGCGCGTTCAAAAAGTTGCTGATTACGAGAGGTCATGAGCTTGATTTTCCTTGAAAAGACGTTGGTAGGCTACGGCGCGGCCGGCAATGTCGGGCGCCTCAAACAAATCGGTGATAACGGCCAGCAGGTCAGCGCCGGCGGTAAGCAGTAACGGTGCATTGTCGACGGTGATGCCGCCAATCGCACAAACGGGCACCGGCAGTTCAGCGTGCGCTTTGGCAAACAGGGCGCGGGGCGCTTGCCCGGCCTGGGGTTTGGTCAGCGAAGGGTAGGCCGCGCCGAAGGCAACATAATCGGCCCCGGCGGCCACTGCCGCACGCGCCCGGTCAAAATCTGCATAACATGATGCGCCGAGCAGTTGCCCCGGCTGCAAAGCCTGACGCGCCGCAGCCAGATCGCCGTCGCTGCCGCCCAGATGGACGCCATCAGCATCAACGGCCAACGCCAGTGCCAGATCATCGTTGATAATCAAACGCGCGCCATGGCGCCGGCAAAGGGCGCACAAGGCACGGGCCGCTTCGGCACGCTGTGCGGGGCTGCCGGATTTGTCGCGATACTGGACGAGCGTGGCGCCACCAAGCAACACGGCCTCAACCTGCGCCAGCAGAATTGCGGGCTTTACAGCATCCGGCGTAATCGCATAAAGGCCGCGCAGCGGCAAGCCCGCAGCGTGATCAGGCATGCTCGCCGGACGCATCATCAGCCGCTTCCCCGCCTTCAGAATCTGCCTGACTCCCCGCCCGCGCCCAGAAAAAACGGTCCGGAATGTACTGCCCCATGCCCGGCCGAAAGCCTGCGGCAAGCGCCTGCCAGGTGTAGTCCTGCGCATCACGCACCGCATCGGGGACGGACAAACCATGCGCCAGACTGGCGGCAATGGCCGAAGCCAGCGTGCATCCCGAGCCGTGATAGCTGCCTGGCAGACGATCCCAGGCATCGCTGCGGATCAGCCCCTCTTCGGCATAAAGCTGATTGACCACCTGCGCCGTGTTCTCGTGCGTACCGGTGATCAGCACATATTGCGCGCCAAAGCCATGCAGACGACGCGCGCACTCGATCAGCGGCAGTACTTCTTCGCTATCGCTATCCTCATGATCCTCGTTGTCCTCGTTGTCCTCGTTGCTCTCCTCGCACAAGCGGCGCG
>CAJBIL010000122.1 GCA_903953145.1 uncultured beta proteobacterium | reverse complement strand
CGCACGCCTTCACGCATGGCCTTGTCGTCAAAATTAAGGCCGGCGAAGTTGCGCGCATTGGTCTCATTTTTGTAGCCGAGATAAACAGCATCGGCACCGTGATCAATGGCCGCTTTAAGCGCCGGCAGGCTGCCGGCAGGGCAAATCAGTTCAGGTGGTTTCTGGCGCAGCATGGGCGTTCTCTTGATGCGAAGCTGGCAAGTATAGCGATGCCGATTGTTAACCGATTGATTTTGGTCAATTTCCGGTGATTTTGGCGGTGGTTACAGTGACAAATTACGTGGTTTGCGCGGTGCGCTGGCAAACAGCCGGTCGTAGAGGACGTTTGGCAGCAGGCGCAGCAGTTTGGCGACGATGCCCATTTGCCACGGAATCACGGCGTAGCTTTTCCCTTGTGCGATAACGCGCGCGAAACGTTGGGCTGCTTCCGGCGCCGGCAGCAAAAAGGGCATGCGATAGGGGTTGATGGCAGTCATCGGGGTTGCAATATAGCCGGGGCAGATCGTCACCACTTTAACGCCTGAGCCGCGCATCTCAAGGCGCAGGCTTTCGAGATAGGCAATCGCCGCTGCTTTCGAGGCCGAGTAGGCTTCCGCCCCCGGCAGGCCGCGAATCCCCGCCACTGAGGCAATGCCGACCAGCCGCCCGGCGCCGGCCACGCGCATGGCGTGCATGAACGGGGAAAAGGTGGCGGCCATGCCGAACAGGTTGACATCCATCACGCGGCGGATTGCCGCCAGGTCTTCTGCAAACTCGGTCAGCGTACCGACCGAAACGCCGGCATTGGCAATCACGATGTCGGGCGGCCCAAAGCGCGCGATGAAGTCATCGCCGGCAAGCTTCAGCGCGGCTGCATCGGTCACATCAAGCGGGTAGCAAACCGCTGTGCACGAGAGACTGGCCGCCAGTAATTGCAGTTCTTCCGGGCGTCGCGCCGCCAGCCCGATGATGGCGCCGGGCGTCGCATACTGCCGCGCCAATGCCTGACCGATACCCGATGAAGCGCCGGTGATAAATACCTTGCGAGCTATCTGCATAACGCCTAACGCCTCTACAAATAAAAATCGCCCGCAGCATTTGCCGTGCGGGCGATTGTCAGTCAGTGCCGATCCGGCACCGCAATCAAGCTTGATTACTTTTTGCTGCGATCATTGCGCGCCTTGCTGATCACCGTATCGGCGCGTGCGACCAGTGCCTCGTTATTGCTGACGCCTTCGTTGAGCACCAGATATTTGCCATCCACTGCAATTGCAGGAACGCCCTGGATTTTCGAACCCTGCGCCAGTTGATCGCCGCGTTTAACCTTGCTGATGACGCCGAAGGAGTTGTAGGCGTCCATGAACTTCTTGCCGTCAATGCCCTGCGCGGTTACCCATTCGGCGATGCTTTTGTCGTCATAGAGTTTCAGGCCCTTTTCGTGCAGGGCGTGGAATACGGCGCCATCCAGTTTAGCCAGATCGCCAGTGGCCTCAAGTGCGTAATAGAGCTTGGAAAGGTTGGCCCACTGTGCGCGGCCAAAGGTAATCGGTACGCGCTTGAAGACGACATCAGACGGCAATTTTGCCGACCATTTACTGACGGTCGGGTGAAACTCGCTGCAATGCGGGCAGCCGTAGGAGAAGAATTCGATGACTTCGATTTTGGCCGGATTGTCGGTCGCCTGGGCGGGTTCGATCGGCGCGTAATCGCGGCCAGCGGTTTGGGCGGCCACCGGGAGCGCCACGGCAAACAGGGCAACGGTAATGGCGGCGAGCCATCCGGAAATACGTCGGTGCATTTTCATCTCCTAAATTTCTCAGTCGTTTTTGACTACATTGGCTTCGATGCCTTGCTTGGCAAGGTCTGCACGAATCCGGTTGAGCTCGTCCTGCTTGTTGAACGGGCCGACGCGAACGCGGAACCACACTTTATCCTGCAACATCACCTGCTGGATTGAAGCCTCAGCCCCCATTAACGCAAGCTTGGCTTTTTGGTTGTCCGCATCGCTGGCATTCTGGAAAGAACCCGCTTGCAGGAAGAGCGGCTCCTTGAGCGTGTTGTCCTTGTCTTTTTCAGCTTTGCCCTTGGTGTTTTCGACTGGCTTGGGGTCGGGGATCGCCTCGGCGTTGCCGGGCAGAATCTTGTAGAAATCAAAACGTGGTTTGTCGCCATTTTGCACTACCGGGTCACCCGGCTTGCCTGGCAGCGGCGCCGGGGTCGCTGCTGGCAACGCAGTGCCTGGCGCAGGTTTGGCGGCAGAGGTGGCCGGTGCAGGCGGCGGGGCTTGTTGCCCCTTGGTGGTAAAAGGCAGCGGCATCTTGTTGATGTACCAGACGACGCCGGCCGCTGCCAGCACGCCGATCACGAGGCCGAGGAATAAGCCAAGCAGCGTCCCGCCGCCGGATTTCTTTTTCGGCGCATCTTTATTTTGTCTGCGCGGTTTCATGTCACGACTCATGGGTTTCCTTTGCTTGATTTTCTCAAATCACATGGATTGCGGGCAGCTAACACCGAGAATCGCCATGCCGTTGCGGATCACCCGCGACACAGCGGCGGCCAGCGCAACACGCGCATCCTTCAATGCCACATCATCCACCAGCATGCGCTCGGCATTGTAGTAGCTGTGGAACTCAGCCGCCAGATCCTTCAGATAAAAGGCGATCAGGTGCGGTGCCAACTCGCTGGCGGCGGATTCGATCAGCTCGGTGAACTCGCCAAGCTTGGCCGCCAGCGCCAGGTCGCGCGGGTTGTCGAGCAACGCCAGATCGGCCTCTGCGAGTGTAGATTGGTCACCGCCCCACTGCGCCAGCACCGAGCACACCCGGGCGTGCGCGTACTGAATGTAATACACCGGGTTCTCGTTCGACTGG
>CAJBIL010000121.1 GCA_903953145.1 uncultured beta proteobacterium | reverse complement strand
GACGCCGCGCTGCTGATCCCCGGCGACATCTTCATCGTGCGCCCCGGCGAGCATCTGCCGGTTGACGGCGAGGTGCTCGACGGTGCTTCCAGCGTTAATGAGGCGATGCTGACCGGCGAGAGCATGCCGGTTCGCAAGCAGGCCGGTGACCGGGTGTTTTCCGCTACCGCGAATGGCGAGGGCATGCTGCGTTGCCGGGCCACCGGCGTTGGCGAACATACGCTGCTCGCCGGCATCATCCGGCTGGTTGCCGAGGCACAGGGCTCGAAAGCGCCGGTCCAACGACTGGCGGATCGTATTTCGGCGATCTTCGTGCCGGTAGTGTGTGCGATTGCGCTTGTTACCTTTGTTGGCTGGTGGTTTTTTGGCGGTGTCTTTAGCGAGGCCCTGATCAACGCCGTGGCTGTGCTCGTCATTGCCTGCCCGTGCGCGCTCGGGCTGGCAACGCCAACGGCGATCATGGTTGGCACCGGGCAAGGCGCCGGCGCCGGTATTCTCGTCAAAAATGCCGAGGCACTTGAACGGGCTGAAAAAATCAGCATTCTGGCGGTCGACAAGACCGGCACGCTAACGCGCGGCGAGCCGGTGTTGACCGATGTGATTCCGCTGGCCGCCAGTGCCGAAGATGCCTTGCTGCTGGCCGCCGGGCTGGAGCAGGGTTCCGAGCACCCGCTGGCGCGTGCCGTGTTGCAACGCGCGCAGGCCGCCGGTGTGGCGTTGCCGGCGTTGGCTGATTTCAGAGCGATCCCCGGCCGTGGTGTCGAGGGCGTGCTGGCCGGGCGAAAATTAAGCATGGGCGCGCCCTCGTGGTTTGCCGAGTCGGCGACGGTTGCGCTGCCAACGCCCCGGATCAACGCCTTGCAAGGTGCAGGAAAAACGGTGGTTGTGCTCTTTGAAAACGGCGTCGCCCTTGCCCTGCTGGCCATTGCCGACCCCTTGCGCGACACTTCGCGCGCTGCCGTAGCGCGGCTCAGGGCGATGGGTATTCGCGTGGTGATGCTGACCGGTGACAACGCAGCAACCGCAGCGGCGATTGCTGGCGAAGCCGGTATTGATGATTTTCAGGCCGAAATCCTGCCTGGCGACAAGGCGGCGGCGGTCAATCAACTCAAGGCCGGCGGCGTGCTGGTGGCGATGGTTGGCGACGGTATCAACGATGCCCCCGCGCTGGCCGCTGCCGACATCAGCTTTGCCATGGGCGCCGGCTCGGATGCGGCGATTGAAGTGGCCGACGTGACGCTGGTGCGCAGCGACCTGAACGGCGTGGCCGATGCCGTGCTGCTGTCGCGTGCGACGCTGGGCAAGATCCGGCAGAATCTTTTTTTCGCTTTTATCTACAACGTGCTGGGCATTCCGCTTGCTGCGCTGGGGCTGCTTAACCCGGTGATCGCCGGCGCTGCGATGGCGATGAGCTCCGTCTCGGTCGTCTCGAATTCATTGCTGCTCAAACGCTGGAAAGCCGGCAAGCTTTAAGCCATTACACAGGAGTTTCAAGAATGGAAAACGGGATCGAAAATATTCAGATTGGCATCGCCGGCATGAGTTGCCAGAAATGCGTGCAGAGCATCACCGGCATTTTGCAGGCGCTGCCCGGTGTTGCACAGGTAGACGTCTCGCTTGCGGCCGGGCAGGCCAGTCTGGCCTATGACCCGGCAAAGGTCAGCATCGAACAATTCAAGAATGCCATCGAGGACGCTGGATTTGATGTGGTTTGATGGTGGCTGTGTATTGCTCACAAGCTGCGCCACGGCACCCGCTTAAATATCGCCCCTAATTTTCAGAGCTGCTAAAAATTCATGTTTAACAAAACCCCGTCAGCCCCTGTCACTGAAGCCTCTCCCGCCGCGCCGGTCCGGCTCACCCAGCTTGCCCACGGCGGTGGTTGCGGTTGCAAGATCGCGCCCGGCGTGCTCGAGAAAATACTCAGCAAATCCGCTCCCGCCTTTTTGCCCCCGCAGTTGCTGGTTGGCATCGAGACCAGCGACGATGCCGCCGTTTATCAGATCAGCCACGATCAGGCGATTGTCGCGACGACCGATTTTTTCATGCCGATTGTCGATGATCCCCACGATTTCGGCCGGATCGCCGCGACCAACGCCATTTCCGACATCTACGCGATGGGCGGCACGCCACTTTTTGCGCTGGCGATTGTCGGCATGCCGGTCAACACCCTGCCGCTGGAAACCATCCGCCTGATCCTCGAAGGGGGTGAATCAGTCTGCGCCAAAGCCGGCATCCCGATTGCCGGCGGCCATACGATTGACTCGGTCGAACCGATTTACGGGCTGGTCGCCATTGGCCTTGTTCATCCCGGCAACGTCAAGCGCAACGCCGGTGCCAGGCCGGGCGACCAACTCATTCTCGGCAAAGGGCTGGGCGTTGGCCTTTACAGCGCAGCCTTCAAAAAAGGCTTGCTGGCACCGCACGACTACGACGCGATGATCGCCTCGACAACGCAACTCAACTCCCCGGGGCAAGCGCTGGGCTGCCTGGACGGTGTTCATGCGATGACCGACGTCACCGGCTTTGGCCTGCTCGGCCATCTGCTGGAAATCTGTAAAGCGTCGAAAACCACCGCCGTGCTCGATTTCGCCGCGCTGCCCTTGCTGCCCAACGTCCTCGACTATGCCGCGCAAGGCTGCATCACCGGCGCCTCGGCGCGTAACTGGGCGGGCTACGGCCAGCACGTCGATCTGGACGAAAAACGCTTTAGTGAAACCGGGAAAGCGCTATTGACCGACCCGCAAACCAGCGGCGGCCTGCTTATTTCCTGCGCCCCCGAAGTCGTCACCGAAGTCCTCTCGATCTTCCTGCAACAAGGTTTCGACCACGCAGTCGTGATCGGCGAGATCGTCGAAGGCCCGGCCAGGGTTCGCGTGAAATAACAGGTCAGGTCGAACGGTAGGGTTTTAACCCGACATTTAACGCCATTGTCGGGTTGAAACCCGACCTACCGTTCTCTCCGGAATATTTTTGGCGTGCTGCCCCGCAGGGCGCGCCAACTGGTCATCTAGCGAATCAATCGCCCTGCAAGGCAATGTTTACGCCATTCTTCAGGATATGCGCCTTTGTCAGCCTTTTCTGGCCTGGCGATGGGGCACTCTTGATGCGCGATATTCTTGCCGCACGAATCTGAAATTCGCCTATGTGAGCCTGGAAAAAGCAGGAGACCGCAGTTTTTAATGTGAAATAACCGGGCCGGTAGGTCAGGTTTTAACCTGACAATGGTGTTGAATGTCCCCTAAAGGGACTTGAGCCATAGGCCCCTTCGCTTTCAGGGCGTCGGGCTGAAGCCACGACCTACACAGCGAGGCGATTTCTTCATCAGGGGTGGTGCCTGTCGCAATGATCGTTAGGATTATTTCCCGAGGCCATTGTCGGCCATGGCGGCGTGCAGGGTTAGTCGTGCTTCATCGAAGGCGAAGTCTTCGATCTGCCTTGCCAGGATTGGGGCGTGGCGGCCGAGGGCGGCGCGCAGGAGGGGCTCGTGTTCGGCGAACAGAGTGCTGCTGCTGACATCGAATTCGCCCAGCAGGCTGTCGAGTCGGGTGGTGATTTCCTGTACTTGCGGCCAGTTGATGGCGCTTGCTGGCGCGGCTGTTGAATCGTTGCCGGTTTGCATGGCGCTGCGCAGGGCCTGGCAGATGAGGTCGAAATTGGCTGATAAGTCAGCGGCCTGCGTGCTGATTGATGGCGTCAGTGCGCTGCCTTCTGCCTCGGCCTTCGCCAGCACGGTTTCGAGCGCTGCAGCGGCGTTGCGCAGTTCGCTGGCGCCGAGGGTGGCGGCGACGCCTTTGAAGGTGTGGGCG
>CAJBIL010000120.1 GCA_903953145.1 uncultured beta proteobacterium | reverse complement strand
GAGTTTTGATCCGGCTGAAAATATTGCGGCACCGTTCATCAATATCAGCGCGCGGCCGAAAGTCGCTATCCTGCGCGAGCAGGGCGTCAATGGTCATGTTGAAATGGCCGCAGCGTTTGATCGCGCCGGCTTTGCCTCGGTTGATGTGCACATGAGCGATATTCTTGCCGGCCGTGTGACGTTGGCCGACTTCAAAGGTGCCGTGGCCTGTGGCGGCTTCTCCTACGGCGACGTGCTGGGGGCGGGGCAAGGCTGGGCGAAGACGATTCTCTTTAACAGTCGCGCCCGTGATGAGTTCTCGGCCTTCTTTGGTCGTGCCGATACCTTTGCGCTGGGTGTGTGTAACGGCTGCCAGATGATGAGCGCGCTCAAGGATCTGGTTCCCGGCGCGCAAGACTGGCCGCGCTTCGTACGCAACAAGGTTGAGCAGTTCGAGGCGCGCTTCACGATGGTTGAGTTGCTTGAATCACCCTCGATGTTTTTTGGCGGCATGAGTGGCAGCCGGATGCCGGTGGTGGTTTCGCACGGTGAAGGCCGTGCCGATTTCTCGGCCACTGGCGATCAGGGCAAGGTGCTGGTGGCCATGCGCTATCTCGACAACGCAGGCCAGCCAACAGAAGTGTATCCTGCTAACCCGAACGGTTCACCGGCCGGGATTACCGGCGTCACCACCGCCGATGGTCGCTTCTCGATCATGATGCCGCACCCCGAGCGCGTCTATCGCACCGTGCAAATGTCGTGGCACCCGGAAGGCTGGGGCGAAGACTCGCCATGGCTGCGCATGTTCCGCAATGCACGGAAGTGGGTGGGGTAGACTGTAAAAAAGCAGGTAACCACGGCGAACACGGCGTGCACGGCGAAAAAACTCGGGTTTCACGCTATGTTCGCCGCGGTTAATTAAAAACGCCGGGAGGTCTTAACCTTCCCGGCGTTTTTGTTTGCAGCGGTTTGACGCTTATTCGACCTTGGCTTTGGCGCGCAGGTCGTTAACCAGTTTCTCGATCTGCTGCTGTTGGGCGCGCTGGGCGAGTTGTGGTTTGATTGCATCGAAGACCGGCGGGGTCAGCGGGCGGCTGTCTTCGAGCAGGATGACGTGGTAGCCGAAATCGCTCTTGACCGGGGTTTCGGTATATTTACCTTTTTCAAGCTTGCCCAGTGCATCGCCAAATGGTTTGACGTAACTGGCCGCGCTGCTCCAGCCGAGGTCGCCACCTTTTTCCTTGGAACCAGGGTCTTTCGACTGCTTGGCCAATTCTTCGAACTTGGCACCCTTCTTCAGGTTGGCAATGATCGCGATGGCGTCGTCTTCTTTCTCAACGAGGATATGGCGTGATTTGTATTCCGTGCCGCCAAGCTGGGTTTTGATGACTTCATAGTCGCTCTTCAGTTGCGCATCGGTAATCGGGTGCGACTTCACGAATTCCTGAATAAATGAGCGGATATAAATAGCCTGGCGTGCCAGTTCGGCTTGCGCAGCAATGGCCGGCTTCTTGTCGAGGCCCATTTTCTTTGCTTCCTGCACCAGCAGTTCGCGGCGGACAAGTTCTTCACGCACTGCGTTCTTCAGATCAGGGCTATCCTGCGCGCCTTGCGATTTTTGCTCGGCAATAAAAGCATCGGCTGTGCTTTGCTGAATAGCAGTGCCATTGACCGTGGCAAAAGCAGTGCTCTTGGCTTTTTCAGCAGCTATGGCGGGAATCGAGATAAGTGTGCTGACAAGCAATGCTGTCGCCAGTTTCGAGAGATTTTGCATCAGTTGTTTTCCTTCAGTCGGGGGTGGTTCGTGATAGCGGTTTTATTCTGACCGGCGATTATACTTCTTCCGGCGTTAGAGATTTGATGCTCAGCGCATGAATTTGATGACGCATCATTTCGCCGAGGGCTTCGTAGACCAGTCGGTGCCGATGGACTGTTGATTTTCCGGTAAAAGCGGCTGATACAACAAGTAGCCGGTAGTGCCCACCGCCGCTTTTTGCGCCTTCATGTCCGGCGTGCAGGGCAGAGTCGTCGACCAGTTCAATGTGGCTGGCGGCCAGTGGTGCCAGACGTTCACGCAGTACTGACTCAAAATTAACCGATGCATTGGACGCTGCGTTTGGTGGCAACTGGTTCACGCCGGCAGTACTTTCTTGAAAGGTTTGACCGTTACACCAGCGTAAACGCCGGCTGCAACATAAGGGTCTGCATCGGCCCAGGCTTTGGCTACGTCGAGCGAGGGAAATTCCGCAACGATCAGGCTGCCCGAGAAGCCAGCCGGGCCTGGATCTGCTGAGTCAATGGCGGGAAACGGGCCGGCCATGATCAGTCGTCCCTCTTCCTGTAGTGCCTTCAGGCGCTCAACGTGGGCCGGGCGTGCTTCCATCCGTGCCGTGAGTGACCCCGGATGATCCTCGCCAACGATGGCATATAGCATTAGTTCTTCTCCTCGATATATTTTGATAGCAACAGGCCCTGGGCGATTACAAAAAACAGCATCAGGCCCATGCCGCCGAATAATTTGAAATTGACCCAGTCATCCGTCGAAAAGTTGAAGGCAAAAGCGACTGCGAGGTTGGCAAAGCCCATGAATACAAAGAAACCAAACCATGACCAGTTAAGCTGACGCCAGACAGCATCGGGAAGTTCCATTTTTTCGCCCAGTAATGCACGAATCAGGTTTTTCTTGAAAAAAAGTGTGCCACCGGCAAGTGCGGAAGCAAATGCCCAGTAAAGCACCGTCGGCTTCCATTTGATGAATGTTTCGTCGTGGAAAATCAGGGTCATTCCACCGAATACGGTAACGATACCCAGGCTGACCCAGAGCATGGTGTCGACTTTGCGATGTTTGAACCACATCCAGCCGATCTGCGCAAAGGTTGCCACAATCGCAACACCGGTGGCGACATAGATGCCACTTACCTTGAAAGCGATAAAAAAGAGGATGACCGGAAACAGATCGAAGAGAAATTTCATGGGTTAACCAGCTAGAATATCGCGGAATTATGGCTGATTTGACGAGCCATTGTCTATTTTCCGGTGTTGCCAGATTAAATCGAGGAGATCGAATTGCAAGTTGCTCAGGTAATCCTTCGTAACAGTGCCGATGTTTCGGGTGAGTTGGCTTCACTGGTTGCGTTACAACCGGATCTGGTGCTTGTTTTTGGCGCTGTTGATTTGCTGGCCAGCGCAGCGCCTGCGCTAGCTGTTGCATTTCCTGCTGCAAGGCGGATTGGTTGTTCAACGGCCGGCGAAATTTCTATGCATGGCGTTACCGACGGTGCCTGTGTGGTGACTGCTGTGCGTTTTGAGAAGACGGTGCTGGCCGAAGCCTCGACGAAGCTCACCGGGATGGATGATTCGCGAGATGCCGGCCGGCGACTCGGGGATTCTCTGGCCAAAGAGGGATTGCGCGCCGTGCTGCTATTTGGTCAGGGGGTGCAGATCAATGGCAGCGCATTGCTCGCGGGTATGACGGAGGTGCTGGGCGCGGAGTTGCCGGTGACTGGCGGGCTGGCGGGTGATGGCGGGGCTTTTCAGCAGACCTGGGTGCTTGATAGTGCAGGTGTAGCGAGCGACAGAATTGTCGCGCTTGGTTTGTATGGCGAAGGCTTGAATTTCTGTCATGGTTCCTTTGGTGGCTGGTCGCCTTTCGGCCCTCCTCGGAAGGTAACGCGTTGTGCCGGTAATGTGCTTTATGAGCTTGACGGTGAGCCGGCGCTCGATGTTTACAAGCGCTATTTGGGCGAACACGCCAAGGACCTGCCTGCTTCCGGTCTGCTTTTCCCCTTCGCCATGCTCGGTAAGGATCATGATGAAGTTGGCTTGATTCGTACCATCCTCGGGGTTGATGAGAAAGACGGCAGTTTGACGCTGGCCGGTGAAATCGATCCGGATGGCTATCTGAAGCTGATGCACGCCAGCACTGATGCCCTGGTTGATGGTGCCGAAGCCGCTGCCGAGGCGGCGATGAAAATGCAGGCAGGCGATGGCCACGGCTTGGCTTTGCTGGTGAGTTGTGTCGGACGGAAACTGGTAATGGGCGGTCGCGTTGATGAGGAAGTTGAGGCAGTTGCCGATGTCTTTGGTCAGGGCGCAGTGCTGACCGGCTTTTACTCTTATGGTGAAATAAGCCCATTTAGTCCGGGCGTTGAATGTAAGCTTCACAATCAGACAATGACGATCACCTATATTGGCGAGTCTTGAGTCTCCTGAGCAAATTCTGATTTCGCGATTTCTGCGTTAAAAAAATGCATAAGCTACTGTCCCGGCAGATCAAACGCGCGCTCGGTGTTGACGATACACAGCTGACGTCTGTGCTTGAAGAATTGAAGCAACTCGCGAGTGGCGTACCGAATGCCGGTGTTTCTCCCGAAGTGTCGATTTTGCTTGGTGGCCTGGGTGATTTTCTGGGGCGGGTTGATGTTGCCTACGAGCAAAGTGATCGCGATCTGGAGCTAAAGACGCGCAGTCTGGCATTGAGCTCGAGTGAGCTTTCACAGGTCAATGACCAGCTGCGTGACGAGTTGGCGAGCCGTACGCGAGCGATCCATTCCCTGCGTGATACCGCCAGTGGGCTTATGCGCGCAACGCAAGGCGATTCACCCCTGCTGGCCGATGATAATCTTGAGTCGCTTTCTGCGCTGATGGCTGATCTGGTTCGCCTGCGCGAACAGAGCCAGCGCGAATTGCAGGAAGCCTTGACTGATCTGGCCAATCAGAAGTTTGCGGTAGACCAGCACGCCATTGTCAGCATGACAGATGTGTTTGGTACCATTACCTACGCGAATAACAAATTTTGCGAAATTAGCGGCTATGCGCAGGACGAGCTGATTGGCAAAAACCATCGAATCGTCAAGTCAGCATTGCATCCTCCTGCGCTTTACGAGGCGATGTGGGCCGCAATTTCGACGGGGCAGGTGTGGCACGGTGAGGTTTGTAACCGCGCCAAGGATGGTCATCTTTACTGGGTCAACGCGAGTATTGTGCCTTTTTGTGATGATGCAGGCGTACCTGTTCAGTACATCGCAATCCGTACCGACATCACTGCGCGCAAGCAAATGGAGACGCAGATTGCCGAGAGCGAGCGGCGTTACCGAACGGTGGTTGAGAGTCTGAATGAGGTCGTTTTTCGCACTGACGCAGCGGGGCGCTGGACTTTTCTCAATTCGGCGTGGCAGGAAATTACGGGTTTTGCCGTCGAGACAAGTCTCGATACACCGAGCTTGCACTATGTCCATCGTGATGACCGCGCACATGGTTTTGCCTTTTTCGCGGCGCTGGCGAGTGGTGATTCCGAAACTTGTCAGGAAGAGTTCCGCCTCGTTACGCAGAACGGAGAGAGCCGCTGGATCGAAGTGTTCGCGCGCGCCGAACGGGATGCTGATGGGAACTTCACCGGTGGTGCCGGTACGCTGAATGATGTGACAGATCGACGCAAGGCACTCGAGCAACTTCAGGAGCAGCTTCATTTTGTGCAGGAGTTGATCGAGGTTGTGCCGTTGCCGATTTACCTGAAGGACACGGCCGGCCGTTATTTGCAGTTCAACAAGGCGTTTGAGGAGTTTTTCGGGATCCAGCGTGAAGCCTGGCTCGGCAAGACGCTATATGACTTGCTGCCGCCTGCCGATGCAGTGATTCATGCGGCCAAGGACACCCTGATTCTCGAATCTCCCGGTGAGCAGAGCTATGAGGCGCGGGTACATACACGTCGTGGTGATATTCGCGACACCATTTATCGCAAGGCTTCGCTAACCAAGCCGGATGGTAGCGTGGCGGGGCTGGTCGGTACGATTGCCGATATCACTGAGCGCAAAGCTCAGGAAGTGGCGATTAAAGCCGCTGAAGCACGTTTGCGACACATCACCAATACGGTGCCGGGCGCTGTATTTCAGTGGGAAGTGGGTAACGGGCGGATTCGCTATACCTTCCTCAGTGATCGCGTAACGGAAATTCGCGGGCTGGATCGTGATGCCTTGTTTGCTGATGCCAGCATTGCCACCAAACAGATTATCGAGGAAGACCGCGAACGTGTCCGGCAGGGCGTTTTTGCCGCAGCCTCGCGGCGCGAAGCCTGGTGCGATGATTATCGTATCCTGATGCCGAACGGTTCGATTCGCTGGATTCGGGGCGAGATCAACCCCGAAGTTGATCTTGCGGCGAATGATGTGACTGTGTTCACCGGTATCTGGCAGGATGTGACGCAGTTGAAAGAGGCTGACGCACGTTTGCGCGAGGTCACTGATAACATCCCGGTCGCTGTTTACCAGTATTTACTGCCGCACGAGGGGACGCATGCATTCCTTTTCTTTAGCCGTGGCCTTGAGCGAATCAGCGGACTGACTGCCGAAGAGGCGATGGCGGATGCTGATCAGTTGTTCGCACTCATCCACCCGGATGATCAGGCGCACATGGCGGCATCGATCAGCGAATCTGCGGCCGGCAATACGCGCTGGTCGATTGATTTTCGTCTGTTGCACAAACGCACGGGTGAAATTGTCTGGATCCATGGTGAGTCTCAGCCGACGGCAGCGCAACAATCGACGCCGGATGGCGGCACACTCTGGAATGGCTATCTTGCCGATGTGTCCGAGGCGAGAAGGGCGTCGGACGAGTTGCTCCGTGCCAAGGAGGGCGCCGAGGCGGCCAACCGGGCAAAGTCCGATTTCCTGGCCAACATGAGTCACGAGATTCGCACGCCGATGAATGGCGTGATTGGGATGACCGATCTGGCGCTCGATACGGATCTCTCCGAAGAGCAGCGCGAATATCTGCAAATCGTCAAATCTTCTTCCGAGTCTTTGCTGACGATCATCAATGACATTCTTGATTTCTCGAAGATCGAAGCCGGCAAATTGCTGATTGAATGTATCTCCTTCAATCTCTGGCGGACGGTGGGTGACACGCTCAAGACGCTGGCGCATCGTGCGCACGACAAAGGGCTGGAGCTGATTTGCGACATTGCGCCGGATGCTCCCATGTATGTGCTGGGTGACCCGGGGCGTTTACGGCAGATCATCGTTAATCTGATTGGTAATGCGATCAAGTTCACCGAAAAAGGGGAAGTGATCCTGCGGGTTGGACGCGTCGATGGTTCAGACAAAAATGAAACCGAAGAAGGTGGTGCGGGCATCGGTTTGCACTTCTCGGTCATCGATAGTGGTATTGGCATCCCGCAGCACAAGCTCGATACCATCTTTGACGCCTTTTCGCAGGAAGACAGCTCGATTACCCGTAAATACGGTGGAACCGGCCTCGGGCTGACTATTTCCGGCCGTCTGGTCGAAGCGCTGGGCGGACGTATCTGGGTTGAAAGCACGCTTGGGCAGGGAAGTACCTTCCACTTCACTACGCATTTTGGTTTTGATACTCAACACCGTGAAGTATCGCCTGATCCAGCCGGCCTGGCCGGAATACGAGTCCTCGTGGTCGATGACAATCCGGTCAACCGGCAGGTGATGATTGCTGCACTGAGCGGAGCAGGTGCCAAGGTGCACGAGGCTGATTCCGGTATATCAGCGCTTGCCATGCTGGGAGGTGCCGTCGGAGTTGATGCTTATGATCTGGTGCTGCTTGATGCCTGCATGCCTGATCTGGATGGTTTTGTGACTGCCGAGCGAATTCTGGCGCTGCCTCACTGTGCCGGTATTCGCCTCGTGATGCTTTCGTCGGGCGGCGTCAAGGGGGATGCGCAGCGCTGCCGTGATATTGGTTTTTCGGCTTATTTGCCGAAGCCGATTGCCCGCGACGAGTTGTTACTGGCTTTGGGGCGTGTTTTGAACGATCAGTCCACTCAGAGCACGCCGCAATTACTGACACGACATGTTCTGAAAGATGAGCAGCAGCCACTTGCCGTACTGCTGGCTGAAGACCATCCGGTTAACCAGAAGCTGGCAATCAATCTTCTCGAACGCTGGGGGCATCGTGTGACGCTGGCGGAGAATGGCTTGCTGGCGGTCGAGGCGATGCGCAATCAGCATTTTGATATTGTCCTGATGGATATGATGATGCCGGTGATGGATGGCCTTGACGCAACGCGCCGGATTCGGGCTGAGGCCTCGGAGAAGGCTGAGCCACGCACCCCCATTATCGCGATGACGGCTAACGCCATGCAGGGCGATCGTGAAGTTTGCCTGGCTGCGGGGATGGATGATTACATCGCCAAGCCGATCAAAAGCCAGGAGCTGCAACAGCTGCTACGGCAATACGCGGGTAGCGATGCCTTGCAGCATTCAGAGGTGCCTGGCAAGCAAGCGCCGGCAGTTCCGGTTTTGCCACCCGTTGTTCATGATTTTGACTATGCGGCTGGCGTGCGAGCGGCCGATCAGGAGATGATTGAACTCATCGCTGGAATTTTTCTTGCGCATTACCCTGACGATTTGCAAAAAATCCGGAATGGGCTTGCCGCCAATGATTTGAAGGCAATTTTATTCGTCGCGCACGCATTACGCGGTACGCTGGCAATGTTTGGTGCGCAACCCGCCTCGCTACTGGCACAGCGTATCGAGCAGCAGGCCGGACGGGATGATGCTGCCGGGCTGGAGGCTGTGGTTGATCTGATGGCGGCTGAGGTCGAGAAGTTGCTGGTGGTGCTCAAACCCATTGCCGATGCGCCTGCTGATGACTGATCGAAAGCGTCCACCAATGTTGATCAACGTAACACCAACGTCAGTCCGGCCCCGCACCCTCTGCGTGCATGAGGTCTTGCTGTCGTTATACTTGAGCGAAATTACGAGGAGGTCGGCATGAACCGGGTCGCCATTATTGATGACAGCGATATTAATTTGACGTTACTGAAAGCGCTGGTCAACAAGTTGGGTGATTGTGAACCCCTGTTGTTTCAGGAGTCACCGAAGGGTTTGGCGTGGTGCGTTGAGAATCTCCCTGATCTGCTGATCGTTGATTACATGATGCCGGAGCTGGATGGCTTGCAGTTGATCACCCGCTTTCGTGCTGCGCCGGGCTGCCACGAAATCCCCGTGCTGATGATTACGGCCAATGATGACAAGGATGTGCGCTACGAAGCTTTGCAGATTGGCGCCACTGATTTTCTGACCAAGCCGGTTGACCGGCTTGAGTTTTCCGCCCGTGTGCGCAACATGCTGGCGCTCAGTACCAGCCGCCGGCATCTCGCTGATCGTGCGGCATGGCTGGCTGAAGAGGTTAAAAAGGCGACGGCAGCAATTCAGTCGCGGGAGCAGGAGCTGCTATTCCGCATGTCGCGTGCGGCCGAGTTCCGTGACCCGGAAACAGGCGCGCATATTCAGCGTATGGCGCATTATTCTCATCTGATCGCTGCCAGCCTTGGCCTGCCGGCTGATGATCAGGCGCTGATTCTGCAAGCAGCGCCGATGCACGATGTCGGGAAAATCGGTATTCCGGACAATATTTTGCTGAAGCCGGGAAAATTGACCGACGAAGAGTTCGTCATCATGAAAGGCCACGCCAAGCTCGGTTTTGAGCTCTTGAACGGCAGCGAATCCGTGGTTTTTCAGGCGGCCGCTGCGATTGCCATTTCACATCATGAGAAATTTGATGGCTCGGGCTATCCGTATGGTGTGAGCGGCGAGTCTATCCCGTTGTTCGGGCGCATAGTTGCGGTGGCCGATGTGTTTGATGCGCTGACTTCGGAACGCCCGTACAAAAAAGCATGGGAATTCGAGCGTGCCATCGATTTTCTGCGCGAGGGTGCCGGCCAGCATTTCGATCCCGTTTGTGTCGATGCATTTCTGAACAAGATGTCCGATATTCTGGCGATCAGGGCACGATTCCAGGATGAGGATGTGCCTGCTTTATGAGGCTCGCTTGATGAGGTTATTTCCCCGCCGACTCAGTTCGCAACTGGCGTTGATCGTCTCGCTGCTATTTACGCTGACCGTTTTCGTCTACACATGGTATACGGCCGAAGAGCAAAGTCATCTCGCTGAATCGACCATGGCAGCGCAGACCCAGTCACTGGCCAAAAGTGTTGCTGGCGCTTCGACGAAGTACCTCACTGCTGCCGATTCTGCCGGGCTGGAAGCCCTGTTGTTGCAGACCTCGGATTACCCTGAGATTCGCTTGATCAGCGTGACTGATAACACCGGCAAGGTCCTCTGCCAGGTGCGCAAAGACCAGCGCGGCATGTCCTTTGCCGACTTCGCCGTGCTGCCGATCAGTGTCCCTGCGGTTGTCAAAGCCTCAGCAGATGTGCTGACGATGGAGGCCGGCACCTGGCTGGACAATTTGCGTGACCGGCGTACCGGTCGTTTATTGCTCTGGCAACCGATCAGTTCGGGCGGGCATGTTGGCTGGGTGCGCATGGAAATCGCACTTGACCAGATAGTTGAAGCGCGCAAGCATATCTGGTCCGATAGCATTGTGACTGCGCTGGCGACAATCCTGGTCAGCACCTCACTGCTGCTGATTTTTCTTGGCCGGCCAATGCGTGAGTTGCGCAGCGCAACGCGATTTGCCGCCAGCCTCAATACCCTGCGCGGTGAGCAGTTGCCTGCATATCGCGGCAATATCGAAATTCAGGAATTGATCGAAGCGCTGAATCGGGCCTCGCTACGGCTGAAACAACAGGATGAGGTGATTGAGGAGAGTAATCGTTTTCTGAAGAGCCTGACCGATGCCCTTGGCGAAGGCGTTGTTGCCAATGATGCCCGTGGGCATTGCACTTTTGTTAATGCCGAGGCCGAGCGTTTGCTCGGCTGGTCGCGTGATGAGTTGCTCGGCAAGAGCGTCCATGATCTGATCCACTTTCAGACAGCAACGGGGTTGCCGGTTGCTGGCAACGAATGTCCGATGCATGCCAGTGTGCTTTCAGGCCATGTATTCCGCTCCGAGTTTGACGCTTTTACGCGCAAGGACGGTTCCCTTTTCCCGATTTCCGTCGTTGCTGTTCCGCTGTTTGAGGGCGAGCATTGCGTGGGCAGTGTCGCAGCCTTCCAGGACATCACTGACCGCAAGCGTGACGAGGCGTTTCTCCTGGCCACCAGTTCACGTCTGACGGCGCTGATCGAGAGCATGCAGGCAGGCGTGCTGGTCGAGGATGAGAACTCACAGGTGGTCGTCACCAACCAGGCTTTCTGCGACATGTTCAGTCTTGAAGTTTCAAGCCTTGATCTTGTGGGTATTCGTTCGCAGGCGGTGATTAACGAGTGCGGCAAGCAACTCGTGGCGGCTGAAATTTTTGCCGAGAAAGCGCGGGTTTTGCTGGACAACAAGGCGCCTGATCTGGGGGCTGAACTCGTCTTGCTCGACGGACGGGTGCTGGAATATGACTACCTGCCGATTTATCTCTTTCCAACGATTCCGCAGCCCGAAGACTGTCGCGGCCATCTCTGGCTGTTCCGCGATATTTCGGGGCGCAAACACGCAGAGCTTGAGTTACAGCAGGCCAAAGAGGCCGCCGAAGCCGCCAACCGTGCCAAGAGTGATTTCCTGGCCAACATGAGTCACGAGATTCGTACGCCGATGAACGGCATTGTCGGCATGACCGATCTGGCGCTGGATACCGATCTGGACACGCAGCAGCGCGAATATCTGGAAATGGTCAAGGCATCGGCGGACGCCTTGCTGGTGATCATCAACGACATTCTCGACTTCTCGAAAATCGAGGCTGGCAAGCTCGACATTGAAAACATTGATTTCGGGCTGCGTAGCCTGTTGCGCCAGACACTCAAGCCACTCACCATGCGCGCTGAGCAGAAGGGGCTGGTGTTGCGCCATGAAGTGGCTGCTGATGTGCCCGATAGCCTGGTTGGCGATCCGGGTCGCCTGCGTCAGGTGTTGATCAATCTGGTGGGTAACGCAATCAAGTTCACCGAGCATGGCGAAGTTTGCGTCAGTGTTGAATCAGCCCCCCTCGGCGAGTCCGGGATCGCCCTGCATATCGCCGTGCGCGATACCGGTGTTGGTATTGCTGAAGACAAGCAACTTGATGTTTTTGGCGCTTTCTCGCAGGCCGACAGTTCGATTACCCGTCGCTTTGGCGGTACAGGTCTTGGACTGGCCATTTCACACAAGCTGGTGCTGATGATGGGCGGGCGGATCTGGCTCGAAAGCACGCTGGGCAAGGGCAGCGTTTTCCACTTCACGTTGCGTCTGGGTCTGGGCAAGGGGAATTCCGCTGCTGCCCTTGGGGGTGACGATGCGCCGTTTGAGCTCGCACCACAACAGGCGTTGCGCATCCTGCTGGCAGAAGATAACCCAATCAATCAGCGGCTTGCGCTGGCCTTGCTTGAAAAGCGAGGGCATCGGGTGGTGATCGCTGCAAATGGTCAGGAAGCCCTTGATGCCTTGTCTGTTGAGCCCTTTGATCTGGTCCTGATGGATATGCAGATGCCGGTGATGGATGGTATCGAGGCCACGTTGCTGATCCGGGCGAACGAAAAGG
>CAJBIL010000119.1 GCA_903953145.1 uncultured beta proteobacterium | reverse complement strand
GGCACTCAGCAAGTCCAAATCTGGAGAGGCTGGAGATTGGCCACAAAATGTGTGCTCCTTTCCCTTTGCAATAGTCAGGCGCAGGCCATTGTTTTGCGGTTAAAAAGAGTCCGGTGCATTCAAGCTGCGCCGGACACTATTCAGAGATTACCCGGGACGCCGGCACCGCCGGAGCCATTCGTTGACTTCTGCTTCGGTGAGCACTTTTTCAATGGGGAGCCATTTCTGGCTGCTTCGATTCTGTACCAGAACAAAAAATGTGTCGTCAGAATCTCTTGAGATTGCTGTACAACTCCCGAAGAACGACTGCCAGGGAAAAGTTGCTTGCCAGACTTGGCGGTGACGGGTTGCTTGGTACTGATAGGTAGGGCGGGAATTTCGATTCATTCGCATCATGATCTCCTTTAAAAGACGCAATCCTCCAGTCCCCGAGAAAACGAGGTGAGGCCGCGAGGGAGATCTAATGAGCTTTTGTGTGAATGAATCCTTGGGAAAAATGAACAACGAAAGTAAAGAAATATATCATATTGGTCGAATCGTGACACCACTTGCGCGGGGCGCTATCAGTTCATGGCAGTTTTCAACCTTGCCCTCCCGAGCCTTCGACTACATCATCAAAATCTCCCGGTCGTACCTGAACGACGTCCGAAGCGCTGAGGGCAGTAATGCCACAAAATCCAACGCCATAGACCTCAAAACCACGCTGAGCGTTACGCGCGCTGTAGTCTCGGCAGTCGTGGTGGTGACCGTGGAAAACACGCTGCACCCGCATACTGCGTGAGAGATCGTCAATGGCTTTCCAGCCATAAGGATGGCAGGACGGGGCTTCGTGGCAGAGCAAAATATCCGCGCGCTGCCTTGCCAGCGTGATCACGGTGTCGGGGAAAATTGATGATTTGTGGCGGATTTCCTCGGCCGTTTCTACGGCCTCACTGTCTTGCTGTGTCGGCTTCTTTTTAAGCGAGCGAACAAAACTATCGTAATTTTTGTGAACAACGCCGTCAGGTTTATCCGGCGCCCAGATCGTTTTAGGCCGGAAGACGCCGCCAAGGCCAGCGACCCGAAGGCCAGCAATCTCTACGACGCGTCCATGCAGGTTTTTATCAGCCAACTCTGACTTGGCGAGGTAGTTCCAGCGCCATTTGTCATCGGTATCGTGATTGCCGTGGATAAACCAGATATCGGTCAAATCACGAATTTCAGAAAGCACCTGATGAAGGGCTTGGCTGCAATCTAAATCACCCAGAAAAATAATCGCATCCGGGGGTGATCCACGCTTGGCGGCGAGCTGCACGTGCTCAATGACATGGTAAAAAAAGCCATGTACATCGCCAAGAATCCAGATCATGAACCCACCCCCAATGGTTAACTCGATTTATTACGAAGCATAGGACGCCACCGATAGCGTCGAACTTCATCAGAAAAAATTAAACACCCATACCCGTGGCTGCCTATCAATTATCTGAAATCCGCCTGCTGTTTCATTTGAGGTGCGAAATTCAAATATTGCTGATTCAATCACAAGTTACACCGGGCAAAGACAATCCCCGAACCATCTCGTTTTCAGGCCGCCGGAAAAGGTCGGTACCAAGTGAGTTCTGAACGAATCGAAGGCTTTGGCACGCTGTACGAAAGTTTCACCCAATACATTTATAAGATTATCGACAGCTTGCTGGCGTCCCCAAGCAGCCCTCTCAGTGTTCTCCTTCCATTTACACTGGAAAGGAGGATTACAGCCATTCGGGGTTACCCGCTGCAGTCGAAGCAGGCTTGTCCAAAAGACTTTTCCCACAGATTTTCCCGGCGAAGTTTTTTGCACAACAAGATAGTAATAGTCGGCCAAGCAATTATTCCGTTTCACATGAATCGCCAAGTTCTGGCAGAAGAGATCCCAGTTCCGGGTCATCCCCGTGGTTGGTCGAATGCCTGTAAGCGCATAGAAGACGCCATCTTTAGAAGATAGATCGTCATTGCCCTCCAAGGATGAGACCTTCAGATTGATGGGGAGCCAGATGGAATCATCTGCTGAGCGGATCAGAAAGTCATACCAGTTACCATTGGTTGCCATCTCAAAAGACAGCCCCAGTTGCGTGAAGAGTGGATGCCCTTCGGCAAAACCGCGTAGCGAATTACCTATCGACTCTTCGGTGATCGACGAGTCGGTGCGGTGCTTACCTCTGCCTGACGAAGCCAGCTTAATGATGTTTTTCTCAAGAGCGGTCTGCAAATAATCCTTAATGACATCAAGGATTCGTTCTGGGGTAATGTCAGTGCTAGCGTCAGTTTCTTTAGGTTGTGCATTGGTCAGCATGGTGATTCTCCATTCAAGATATTAATAAGCCCGAAGGCGGCGCGAAGTAAAAAGTCCTATATGTAATTTATTAAAGTTCGGCATATAGAACAGTTCGAACACTACTCTAATTGTTCAACAAAGTCAATTAAAAAGTTCGGTATAGTGATATTATTTGGCGCGTAGAAGTGCAAAGGAGCCGAGATGGCAGCAACGAGATTAGGTGAGAAACTAAACGCGCTCAGAAAGAAACAGGGCCTGACACTCGAGAAGCTGGCCGAAGCAGGGGGAATGTCTAAGAGCTATCTCTGGGAATTAGAGAATAAGGATTCGCACCGTCCCTCGGCTGAAAAGCTCACTGCACTGGCTGACGTATTGGGCGTCACGGTTGCTTACTTCATCGAAGATGATGTCCGCGAGCCCGAGGAGCGCCACATGGACGAAAATTTCTATCGTAACTACTTGCAGTTGGACCCCATCGCCAAAGAGCATCTTCGACGGATACTCGATACCTTTAAGAAGGAACCGTGACTTTGGAGAGATCGCTACAGCAAAAGGTCAGCGTGATCGTCGTTCGCCCTGCTTGTTCCGTCCGGTGCCCACCAAAGATATCAGCCAAGGCCGACTGGTAATTGCTTCGCGCCGAGCCTCTGGATGTTCTAGGCGAACAAACAGACTCCACCAGTTATCATCTGTCGGTTTGATTTCGCTGTGACGGAAACAGCCAATAAATTCTGCGACTCAATAGGTTACGAATACGTGGGTTATGCAGGCATACGCCACCGACAAGCCCCACTACAGAGCCCAGAACGGTATCAAAAAGGCGTGCTTGAAGCATCGTGTTAGGTGAGTCATGCCCAAGCTGGGTTGCCTCGACGAGGAATATGGTCAGGGGGGTGATGAATATCACAGCTAGACCATAGTGCCGTACCACTAGGGTTTCGATCAGGAAAGCTAATAGCATCATCATCAGCGAGATGCTCCATTTATCCAGTGGCAATGTAAGCAATAACCACGCTAGAAGCAGGCCAAGGCCGGTACCAGCGATACGGTGAACCTGCTTGTTCCACACCGCGCGTAATGACACACCTTGGATTACAGCCAAGCAGCTCATGGGCACCCAATAGGGCCGCTCCAGGTGCAATGCCTGAGCCAAAGCCAGTGAAATGCCGACAAATAGCCCGATGATGATTGAATCGATAATGACAAAATCGAAGGTTGCTGGTGGTAGGGGAGTGACTGGTTTTGGCGGCTGCAGGCGCAGTATGTAGATACTGTAGAAAAACGCGATCAGGCAGGCCAGCAGGCAACCCATGGCCAGCAGGCCAACGTACAGAGGAACCTGCAAGAACTCGATCGGGGAATAGGCTCCGATTGCGGCGGCCATGATGAAAAAAAGGCTACCAGGTGGTTCGACGACGTAGAAGCGGCACACCATTGAAACCAGAATGGCGATAAAGGTCAGCATCGGCACCAGTAGAAGTGGAAAGAAGTGGCTCATCACCCCGAGGGCGTAGCAGGCGCTCAGGCCGAAGGCTGCTGCCATCAGTGAGATCATCCGGTGTGATAGCGGGGTATTTGGCGAATAAAGAAATACTAGACCGCCCAGCGACGAGACAAGCCCGTAATCGAGTCGCTCGAAATAGGCCCCAATCAGGAGTGGAAAGCCCATGGCAAGCGCCGCACAGAATGGCATTTGCCAGCGACGGTCACTCGCGTTGATGGTTGCCAGATGGCGTAGTTCCACCAGCACCATTGCCTGAAATTTCAGCCATCTTCGCGAGATCATGATTGCCCATCCGCTAAATACGAAAACGAAGCGTTTTTTGCATAGGTGAACGAAAATTCATTTCAGTTCAACTGAAGCGGCCCAACGGAAAAAAACGATACCGATAGTGAGGTAGATAGTTAACATTTACTGTCGTAAGGAGGTGGAGTATGTCGCACAGTCAGTTGATGCCGCTACCGTGATCCGTTTTTGCACGGCCGAGCACGATTTTCGACCCCGCGCTGGAGCGGGCATGTCGCAGGAAAGGCGATAGCTGATTCTTTCGATTTTTCGCCCGTCCACGTGGCGCGTGACACGGCAGTAGATTAAATCGCGGGCGGATGACAACTTCGCCAAGTGCGTTCTAAGCCGCGCTCGCGCTATACGGATGTTAAGTGCCTCGGCAATTTCAGCCGTCAAGCTGCTCGCCGTAGTTGTGAAGAAATTTGAGAATGGCTGTTTTCAACTTCGTAACTCCAATAAGCCACGATCACTAGAATAATCTGCTGAAGTGTACGCTTGGCTGCTTTTTGTCTAGTTTCAGTTAATTATTTTTTGAACCATCTCGGGCTCACTGGGAAGTAATGAAAAACTGTCGGCAGGAACGCCCATGGGCGTTCCTGCTTTCACTTTCTTGAGTCTTGAGTCTCTATGCTTCCCGGATGTCTTTGACATGGTTTTTTCGAAGGTATTTGCGGGTTCAGCCGGTCAGGAGAAAGCAGCAATCCCAGTAATCGCACGGCCCAGAATCAATGCGTGTACGTCATGAGTTCCTTCGTACGTGTTGACGACTTCGAGATTCACAAGATGTCTTGCCACGCCGAATTCATCGCTTATTCCGTTGCCGCCGAGCATGTCGCGCGCAGCACGCGCAATGTCGAGTGATTTTCCACAGGAGTTGCGCTTCATGATTGAGGTTATATCGACTGATGCTGTTCCCTCGTCCTTCATTCGTCCCAGTCGCAGGCATCCCTGTAGCCCCAGCGAAATCTCGGTCAGCATGTCGGCCAGTTTTTTCTGAATCAGCTGGTTAGCCGCCAGCGGCCGGCCGAACTGCTTGCGATCAATGGTGTATTGCCGCGCACGATAGAAACAGTCTTCCGCCGCGCCGAGCGCACCCCAGGCGATGCCGTAGCGCGCGCTGTTCAGGCAGGTGAAAGGACCCTTCAGGCCGCTGATATCAGGGAATGCATTTTCTTCTGGACAGAAGACTTCGTCCATCACGACCTCGCCGGTGATCGACGCACGCAGCCCGACCTTGCCATGAATGGCTGGCGCCGAAAGGCCCTTCCAGCCTTTTTCCAGGACGAAACCACGGATCTGGCCTTCGTCATCCTTGGCCCAGACGACAAAAACATCGGCGATCGGGCTGTTGGTGATCCACATCTTGGCGCCACTCAGCGCATAGCCGCCGGGCACTTTTCTGGCACGGGTGATCATGCTGCCCGGATCGGAGCCATGGTTCGGTTCGGTCAGGCCGAAACAGCCGATCCATTCGCCGGTCGCCAGCTTGGGCAGATATTTCTGCTTTTGCGCTTCCGTTCCGAATTCGTTGATCGGCACCATGACCAGCGAGCTTTGGACGCTCATCATCGAGCGATAGCCCGAATCGATGCGCTCGACTTCACGCGCCACCAGGCCATAGCAGACGTAGTTG
>CAJBIL010000118.1 GCA_903953145.1 uncultured beta proteobacterium | reverse complement strand
GGTAGGTCTTCACGAGGCTGGAGGGGGAGATCGCCGGCGCCGACTTCGGCACCGGCCCATGCGCGACTCCCGGCCCCAGTTCTGCCAGAAGATCACCCTATTCCATCCGCGTGATATGGGATAATCACCGCTTTCCAAAGCGATCATCACTCCTGCATGATTCTTGTCACTGGCGGCACCGGCTACATCGGCTCGCACACCTGTGTTGCACTGGCGCAGGCGGGCCACGACCTGCTGATTCTCGACAACCTCTACAACAGCTGCGCCACTGTCGTTGATCGACTGGAAACGCTCTGCGGCAGGCGTCCGCAGTTCATCAAGGGTGACGTGCGCGATGCAGCCGCACTCGACACGCTATTTGCCCGTCACGCCATCACCGCCGTCATGAACTTCGCCGGCCTCAAGGCCGTCGGTGAATCTGTCGAAAAGCCGCTCGAGTACTACGACAACAACGTCCACGGCACCCTGCAGTTGCTTGCCGCCATGCGCCGGTCCAAGGTCAAGACCTTCGTCTTCTCGTCATCGGCCACCGTCTATGGCGATCCGGCCAGCGTACCGATCCGCGAAGACTTCCCGCGCTCGGCCACCAACCCCTATGACCGCAGCAAGCTCATCATCGAAGACGTTCTTGCCGACCTGCACCGCGCGGAACCCGACTGGCGCATCGCCCGCCTGCGCTACTTCAATCCGGTTGGCGCGCATGAATCCGGCCTGATCAGCGAAGACCCCATGGGTAACAGCGGCATCCCCAACAACCTGATGCCCTTCGTTGCCCAGGTCGCCGTTGGCCAGCGCGAATTCCTCAACGTCTGGGGCAATGACTATCCCACCCCCGATGGCACCGGAGTGCGGGACTACATCCATGTGGTTGATCTGGCAGAAGGTCATGTCGCCGCCCTTGACTACCTCAACCGACAGGGCGGTTTGCTAACGGTCAATCTCGGCACCGGCCGGGGCTATTCCGTGCTCGACATGGTCAAGCCTTTGAACAAGCCTCCGGCCAACCGATCCCCTACAAGATCGCGCCCCGCCGTGCCGGTGATATCGCCCAATGCTGGGCTGACCCCAACTTGGCGCATCAACTGCTCGGCTGGAAATCGAAACGAGGCTTTAAGCAAATGTGTTCAGACGCATGGCGGAGGCAGCAACGTAGCTAGGCCTTGCCTGAAGCCAATCAGACCAATAACCGCCGTCCCGCCAGCGCCGACTTTCTACAGAACATTCCATTGAACGCAACAACTCTGTCTCTTCGCACTCGACTCGCCCGCATTGCCGCCGTGCTGCTGACGCTTGGCCTCTTCACTGTCGGCAGCATACCAACCGCTGGCCATGCATTCCCTGGCACCATGCACTGGGTCGCCCATCTCTCCACCTACGCGCTGATCGCCTTCGCCTTTGCGCTCGGCTGGCCACAACGTCCGGCAGTGCAGGTAACCGCCTTCGTCGCCATGATCGGAGTCATCCATGAAATCACCGAAATCGTTACTCACAGCCATGCTTTCGAAACCGAAGACGCCATGGTTAACGCCATCGGCACCTTACTCGGTGTGGCGGTTCAGCGTGCGCTCGTCCAATGCGGAACTACATTCCGACGAAATCGGAGGCAATCCAATTGATTAGACCCGTGACCAAAACCATCACTATCATCGTCCTAATAGTCATAGTTGTCGGCGTCCTGATCGGAGCGAAAAGCCTGCTGTTGCCGACACGCTACTTCCCCTATCTGGATATCGCCGGGCCGGAGGGAATTCGTATTCAGGTCCTACAAAAAGGACAAGCGTCATCTACTCAGTGCGCCCGAACACTTGCAAGCCAAGCGGCCACACTACACGCTAATTGTCCCACCTGCCGGATCGAAACCAGTGACTGCCGAGTAGACCTGAATGACGTAGAACGGCGGTGGCTTGGAGAGGAATCAATTGCAATGCCCTCCGCTCGAATGGCTTACGGCGTGATCGTTTTTGAGGCTTCTCAGGAAAAGATTGCGCTTACAGCATGTCAGGAGAGCGAAAGGCAAACCATCGAAAATATTCCAGCCGGACAAGTCAGATGTTTTTCTGCGGGAACCAAGCGTCCGCTAATGAATATCGAGCAGGCCGTATTGGAACGAGAGCGCTCCGAGCGACGAAATTCACTTGAGATCGGGTTGGCGTCATTCTTTGGCCTACTTTTTATCGCCGTGGCATCGCATGCTTTGGTTCGTAGGTATGCGGTAAGGGCGCCGCTAGAGGATGCGCCCATAAAAAATGAGCTAGATCACATAGCCGCATTCAAGTTGTCGAATGTCATCAAGAGGGTACTCGATATTCTTATCGCTGTTACCCTGATCGTTGCGTTACTACCAATCCTTGTTCTAATTGCAGTACTGATACGGCTCCTAGAAGGCGCACCAATATTCTATATTTCCCGCCGATTTATCTCGGCGGATAAGAGCGTCACAATTTTCAAGTTTCGGACCATGGTTAAGGATGCTACATCGCAAAAGTATCAATTGAAAGAACGGTTCATGCGTGATGGATACTTGGATATACCGCTCACTTGCGAGGTTTACACC
Organism: uncultured beta proteobacterium; assembly: GCA_903953145.1. Taxonomy (GTDB): domain Bacteria; phylum Pseudomonadota; class Gammaproteobacteria; order Burkholderiales; family Rhodocyclaceae; genus CAJBIL01. Next base: position 7,539 of record CAJBIL010000118.1, on the reverse strand, counting down.
CCAATTGGAAGATTGCTGGAACGCGCGCAATTGGTTGAAACCCTGCAATTACTCAATATCATTTTCGATGGCATGAGTTTTGTCGGTAACCGTCCCCTTCCAAAGGACAATATCGAATTGCTGAAGAAGTTTGCCGATTGGGAAGACCGATTTGATAGCCCGGCAGGCATTACAGGCATCTCGCAAATCACTGGTAAATACGGACTGCTCCCGCAGCAGCGGCTTTATCTAGAAAGAATGTACGCCAGTATTTACAAGAATCCGGACGGGAATATTGTCCTCTGTGACATATATATTGTTGCGTATACGGTTTTCTTGCTATTGACCGGGCGCTATCTTGACTACAGTAAGGCTGTTGAGCTTCTAGTTCGCTGCGGGGGTGACAAAGGGCTCTCTAACCATGTTGCCCAGGAGACGGCAATTCGAGATGCGGATTCTGCCTAACTGAATCAGAAACGTAAATGAAGCTGACACCATGCAAACTATTCTGATCCTAGGTGCAACGTCACCGATTGGTGCAGCACTTAGTGAACAGTTCTCCAACGGGAACCGAATCGTACTCTCGGCACGCAATCATGTACGATTAATCGCCGTAGCTGATAGATGCATCAAAGTGGGTGCCATTGCGGTAAGAATTGCTGCAGCAGATCTTGCACACACGATTCAACCAATTATCGATGCCAATTCCGAATGGCCGATTGACTTGATCGTTGATGCAGCCTCGGCAGCGTCAGGCGCATCACGCGTTAGAGATCCCGATGTTGCCCCCGATGCGATGCAGGGCATAATTCAAGCGGACGTATTGGCGCATCTTGATCTTTACCAACGGTTGGCTCAGCTGAATAGAAAGCATCCTGATATTGTGTTTATTTCGACTGTGCTGGCAATCGTAAAAACACCGGAACGTGAAATTTATTCTGCTGTGAAGCGACTAGTTGAAATATATCTGGAAAAGCTTGCCACGTCTGAACCTGCAGTGAAAGTATTAATTTTTCGTATTGGAAAACTGATTGATCCTGACCGTGATAGTCAAAGTGCAAAGACAATGGCGGCACGGGTTCAACACGAACTGACGGCTGGCAGTCTAACGGCACTCTATGGCATGGGGGGACGAGTATTAATTTGGCTAAATTTTCTTCACCCTCATGTGTTAAATCTAATTGTAAGAATACTAAGAATATTTAGAGGCTAACCGATGTTCTCCCAATCAAACGAGTCACACCATGCCGTGTAACAGCCATGCCGACAAATGTATCGAACCCGGAGGGCTAATCGGGAGAAATCCGTCGCGACTTGCGCACATTGCTCTCGCTATCATCTTTGCCTTATTCACCCCGACCGCGTTCGCTTATATTGATCCGAATACCGGAGGATATATTTTTCAGCTTCTGGCGCCACTGCTCGCACTCGCGACCACGGCCTGGATGTTTTTTTCCGATCGTGTGAAAGCGATCTGGTACTCAATATTGCGATTCTTTAGTTTCAAGCCCCGACAGAGCAAAACAGACAAGAACTAAAAGCGACCGCCTTGTGAACTTCCTTCAACTGTCTAAGCAGGCATTTCTTGACCTAGCTGTTGCGCTGATCATCTTTCTTTTGCCGGTTGAGATCTTGTTCCGCTTTGATTCGTGGACTCTTTTTATGCCTGTGGCAGACATCGTGAGCGAGGTGGCGATGATGATTCTGTTACTCGCATTTGTGTCATTGTCTATAGCTCTTCTTGTTGCAGGAATTAGTTACCCCGTTGCTAAAATTCCTTCCCAATGGTCATACGAGAGGAAGAACGCCACAATATTGGCCGCCATTGCAATCGCATCATTGTTGCTTATCGTTGATATATCTTTAATGAGCTTTTGCGAATGGCTGGGACTGGTACTTGGAATAACAAACGGATTGGGTGTCGCACAAGATATACTTTTACTTTTGGTAATCGCGTTTTCTATCTTTGGAATCCGGAAATATGGCTTCGTGGTTGCGGGACATGCAGTTCAGCTTCGCCTAGACAAAGGCAATAATTTGGTGCTGATATTAATCTTATCGGCGGGACTGGTTGTCGGAGCAAGAGGTATTGAAATACACGACGATCTTGCAATTAAGCAAAATTCAATTGCGCCACCACGGACCGGGATGCCAAATGTCATATTGCTTTCCATTGACGCTCTTTCCGCGGAAGATATGTCGCTGTACGGCTATTCACTACCGACCACACCAAATCTAGATGCTTTTGCGAAGGGAAGTTACGTTTTTGAGAATTTTTTCTCGAGTTCAAACTGGACTACGCCATCAGCAGCTTCGTTAATCTCCGGCTTGTACCCAACTACAAACGGGGTTGGACGAATTGGCAGTTACTTTGTAGAAGGCGATAGGGATAGGAACCTAGGATCTGCTCTACTAGCCAATGGATACGAGACGGCGGCCATCGTGTCGAACGTCAGGGCCCATCCTGTATTCCTGCGAATTTCAGACAGTTTTTCAGCGACAACTGAGCCGCCTAAAGGAAATGAGGCGAATGCAAATTTCATTTATTCGGAAATTCGTAGATATAGACTGAAAAATTACTCGACCCGAAGTTGGGCGGCTGAGCGTTTCCAAGTCGCATTCCGAATATTTAGCGGTTTTCTAGGGCGGTCAGGTAACAACGACGCACCCCCCTGGCCAGCAACAGCAGTATTCGATCGGACGCTCACGTTATTGAGTTTGCTGAAGCGCCCGAGTTTTATCTGGGCTCATATATTTCCGCCTCACGATCCATATCGTCCCGCATCTCCTTATAAATTCAAATTTGGGAAATTTAACGACAAGGATTTTCAAGTACTTCCTGGCCGTTATTCAGCCAATGCCCAGAGTGCCGTCGATGAGATAAGGATGCGCTACGATGAATTCATCCTGGATACGGATTCGCGGGTCGGGAATTTTCTCGACAAACTTAGGGCAATGGGACGTTTCGACGATTCGATTATTGTTATAACCGCTGACCACGGAGAATCGTTCACTAAGGGCTTTTTCCAGCACGGCGGTCCGCATTTGCACCAGTCGTTGATACATATTCCGCTAATTGTTCACCTTCCTGGTCAGAAGCAAGGAAAGCGCATTCCGTTTTATGCCGGCCAAGTAGATCTGCTACCCACGATAATGGATCTTCTCAACTTACCCATTCCAGAGGGAGTCGAAGGGGAGTCACTGAAAGCCGCTATGATTAACGGACAGCCGACCTCACTGCCAAAATTTTCGATGAATCTAGATCGGGACAGCCGTTTTTCGCCACCAAGCAAAGGTACATTGGCTGTGATGCAAAACGGTTGGAAATTTGTGCGTTATCTTTCAACAAAGCAAGAGATGCTTTACTATCTTGCATCTGATCCTGAAGAGTCTACTGATCTTGCGAGCACCAATCCTGCGAAGGCTAAAGAGATGCACAATCTGCTCAATGCTCGGTTTAGCCTAGTGGAGTAGGCGCAGGATAACCATATTTCTCGAATATATGCCGCCAAGCAACATAGATCTCGCTTGCATTCTCAGGCGCGAGATCGAAGCGATTCTTCTTAAAATTTGCGTGAATTGCCAGATAGCGTTCGATGAGCGGTAAGACAGTGGAAAATCGTTCCAACCGCAGCGTATCGTAGATTCGTTCCATTTCCGCTACGGGCTTCGTCGTAAGCTCTTCGAAACGTACGCGCACATAATTTTCTGCGCGCAAACTTGGCACAGCAGCATCTAGTTTTTCTTCCAAGTTAATCCAGTTAGCAATGACTTGCTTTGTCAGAGAATCGCTGTCTGGCAGGTCGGTCAAGGCGTAGAGGGAGCACAATTCCTTCCACATGTTCAATGTGGAATTAAAAACCTCAATGGGATTTCGGACAATGTGAATGAAACGCGCATTGGGATAGAGTCTCGAAAGTAGCTTAACGCGAAAGCTATGGGTGGGAGACTTGAGCACCACAACCCCCCCGGGCTTGCGAACAGCCACTTGGCTCAGGAATTTGGAAAATATGCGAATCCACACGCGCTGTTGAATTTCAGGAAGATCATCAGGGTCTGCAACCGCCATACCTCGGTCAAGAACTTTTGGGAATAACAACCCTTCGTAAGGAGAAGGTGCGCCTAACCCTAAGAGCGCGAATTCATCTTCCTGAGGGGAGCCGAGAGAAATAGACATCTCATCCATGGGACGTCGGACAGCCTTGTTCCCCAAGCGTTTCAGGACAGCTTTCTCGGTTATGGGAAACACCTGCGGGTTCATGCAAGCATAAGTGGTCGGAAAATTTGACCTTGGATCTTGGCACAGCAATTCATGAAGAAGAGTCGTACCTGAACGCCAGTGGCCGATGACGAATATAACCTCAAGCGGTTGTGCGGGAACCTTCGATGGCCCGTAGGCGATACGTTCCAGGGTTGAGAGCCATATGCCGGCGAAGCGGTTTTGCAGGTCTACAACTGCAGGGATAGACTGGTCAGCGTAGACCTCACGAAGTCTTCGCCAAGCGTTGGCATTGAGGTTGAATCTTATGTTGTTGGAAATGGAGGTGAGAAACAATGATTGCCTTGGATTAGCTATTTATTTAGTCGGCCATCATTCGGAACCAGACCCAGATAAACATCTTTCAGAGCTTGATACATCAAATCGGCTGAAAAATACTTTTCTACCCTTTTCCTGGCGGACAACTGCATATTTCTTGATTTCTCTGGATTTGCAACGAAGTTCAGCATGGTCTTGGTCAATGCCTCGACGTCACCCGCGGGAAACAGTACTCCAGTTTCACCATCTTCGATCGAGTCTACAAGGCCTGGAATATTGGACCCTATGGTGGGTATTCCCAAAGCAGCGGCCTCGATCACGACGGAACCGAAGCCTTCCTTGTAACTCGGCAAACACAATACATCGCTCACTGCGAAGTAATCCTCGCGGTTATCTACCGCGCGGTCAATGTCAATCACGTTGTCAAAAATATCCGGATTGGACTTGCGCATAGCATCGATCTGTCCGTGCGACTCATCGGGACCGACAAATAGCAATCTGGCATTCGGGTGCGCCTTGCTAACCGAGGAAAATGCCACGAGCAAATCAATTGCGCCCTTGTCACGTTCCTTTCTAGCGAGAAAAACGAAAACGAAATTTTCTTTCCGCAGCCCGATTTCAGTGCGCAAGCGATCCGCGGCAGCCGACAGCTTTCGTGGGTCAAACCGTTCAAGATCGACCCCCGAAAGTGAGCCCCTCACCAATACTGGCAAAGGTGCACGTCCGATGGATATGTTGTGCTCACGAAGAAATTCGGACTGCGATGGACTATCCGTTAGGCAAATAGTATTAAGGGCGTTAACAATCCAGTCCGATACGTAATACACCACGCGCGGCAGGCCGCGCTTTGTCGCCCAATATTGGCTCGTAAAGGTATTGATGCGGACCGGAACTCTACAGATGAAGCCGGCCAAGGCAGCCAACAAGGCGGCCTTGTGCATGATCGAATGAACAATGTCCGGTTTGTACTCTAGGAAAAACCGGCATAGAAGGATCAATGCACGCCAGTCATCGAGGATGCTGAGCTTACGATTGATATTGATATCAACAAATTTTACGGAAGGGTAGGCGTTCTGATGGGCTGAAACGTCTTGCCCAACAACGCATGTCTCGAAGTCGGCAGGTAATCGCTTAAGCGTATTTTCAAGATGCCATGGAACAACGACCGACGCGGTAACCACCCTAACGACTTTGATTTTTTTTGTCACAAAAGCACCCATTCATCAATCGAGTTAAATGAGACCGGCAACTCGATACCAGGCAATGGTTCGTCCAAGGCCGCTGCAGATGCCATAGCGCATCCCCGGCCCGACATCCGCCAACAGTCTCTTGTTTGAATATTGGACGTCCCGGGTCATAGCACGCACCCTTTGCACCGAGAGGGGCAAGCCCACCTTCAATGCCGTCGAAACGACATCGCAGGTCGCCCCGATCGCCATTCCAAGCGAACGCGGAATTCGGAACGTCGGCGGTGGAACATCCAGATTCTGTGCTATTTCTTCAACCAGTGACTTCAGAGGCAAAGGGGCGTCGCTATCGACATATATCCTGTTCCTGCATATCGGATTGACGGCGACCCGAACCAATGTGTCGACAAAATCCTTGACGTAATAGAAGGTTGTTGCATTCATTCCATCGCCTATGAGAAAGAATGCGCCTCTACGGACGGCCCGAACCAACTGGAGGACGCTCCCCTCGTGATATTCACCAAAGAGCTGCGTCGGTCGCAATACCGTAAAGTCGAGACCCTGCTCCCCGTACGTCTGCAATAGCTCTTCCGCCTTCATTTTGCTGCGGCCATATTCCGTAGCCGGCGATCCATGTTCCTCGTCAACGATGCGCTGCCCTGGGCCGCCGTCACAGGCGTGAATGCTGCTGGTAAAAACAAGTTTGCTACCCGCCCGGAGTGCGGCTGCAGCAAGGCGCTCTGTCGCCAAGACATTCACTCGTTCGAGGCGCAGCTTTGTTGCGACGTCAGTCGCCAACCCGGCGTAACCTGCCAGGTGGAAAACGACGTCCATCCCCGCCAAATGACGGTCCAGATCATCGCTTAGCAGATCGACACGCGTCCAGTCTATTGAGGACTGGTTTGTGAGTGGCGCATCTGGCGGCGGATTCGAGAAGTACAGCGCCCGCGTCGAAATCCCTTGTCCAGACAGTGCCTCAAGGAGATGGGTACCGACAAAGCCGCTGGCCCCCGTTACAAGAACATTCTTCATCCTGCCATGGCCCTCCGGCCGTGAATATCCGCCACTGGCAGAGTCATGACATTGAGATGGGCGACAGTGTTGTCATGCGCGCATTGACAACACTTTTGCCGGCACCCCGCCACAAATGCTGTACGGGGGCAGGGATTTTGTCACAACCGATCCGGCTCCGACCACGCAACCGTCACCGATTTCCACCCCCGCCGTAACCACCACGTTCGCACCAAGCCAGACGTCGTTGCCAATAACGATGGGAGCATCGACGCCAGGCTGGGCATGAATCGGCACGCCAAGCGCCAGCCCATGATTTGAAGCAGTCACGCAGACATTAGGTCCGAATAATACGTCGTCGCCTATCGTTATGGTTCCCCGCGGAGCCGCCCAAACGCAACAGTTGTGGTTAATGAATGAGTTGTGACCGATCGAAATATTACCTGGGTACTTCAAGAATGCCGTAGGCGAAATCTTTACTGCCCGCCCACGGTAGCGCAGCAGTCCGCGGCGGAAAAAGAACCCGCCGAGCATGAAGACGAGCCAGTAGGCACTACCGAAAACGAGCTCTTTCATCCCAAGGAGAAAACGCATAAGGAGCTTCCCAATAGCCAATCAAGAATCACATGACGGAATTCGTAAGTGGCGGAAATTCAGTGCCCCCTGCCAATCAGACGAAAAACCGCCCCGGCTAAGATTGGTGCACCGAGACGACTCCGGGCACCCCAAAACCCACCGTCGACGCCACCTCCTGGCGCCCCATCAATTGGCGCCGTGAGCGCGAATGGATATTCATGGCCGCCAGGATTCCCAAAGTCATCTGGG
>CAJBIL010000117.1 GCA_903953145.1 uncultured beta proteobacterium | reverse complement strand
CGGCAAGTAACGCTTGCCCAGCGGTTGCAGATGCACCCAGAGACGCTTGCCGAAGCGCTCGACGAATGCCAGCGACTGCGTTATCCCGATCAGGTAAAGACCGAGTGCAACCAGCATCAGGTTAGCCAGCACATAGAGGGCAATACGCACCGGCAACTGACCGGAGAGCGTGAGACTGAGGCCGCCGAGCGCACCGGCAACGGCACCGGCCGCTGCGTAGCTGAAAATACGGCCTGCGTTATAGGCCAGATGCAAGACAAAACGTGGGCGACCGCCCATCGACAATGCGCTGACAATCCCGCCACACATGCCGATGCAATGCGTACCGCCGAGCAGACCAATCAGGAACAACGCGAGGTAAGCAGAAGTTGAAAATTCAGGCATGCGTCTGATCAACCGCCAGGAGGCGAAGGCTGTGCTGATCTCGCCAGCGGGACGCTAAGGCCCCGCAGCAAACAAGCGGCAGTCAGCGCAATCAAATCACTCAAAAACTCAAATAACTTTTGAGTAACGGGTGCGTTGCCGGTCAGCACGCAGATATTTGTCAAAAACCATCGAAATTGCACGCACCAGCATCCGGCCGGCCGGCAGGACGGTCAGCCACTTGTCGTCGACACGAATGAGGCCACCCTGCTCCATCTCTTTCAGGTCAGCCAGCTCAAGTGCGAAGTATTTTTTGAAGTCAATCAGGTGCGCAATTTCAATCGACTCAAGCGACAACTCAAAATGACACATCAACGCCTGAATAATCGCCCGGCGGAGAATATCGTCAGCATTCAGCTCAATACCGCGATAAACCGGGAGGATATCGTTGTCGAGCCGGTCATAGTATTCGTCGAGCGTCTTGACGTTCTGGCTGTACGTTGGCCCGACCTTGCCAATCGACGAAATCCCGAAAGAAAGCATGTCGCAATCGGCGTGCGTCGAGTAGCCCTGGAAATTCCGGTGCAAACGGCCCTGCCGCTGGGCAACGGCAAGTTCGTCGTCGGGTTTGGCGAAGTGATCCATCCCGATATAAACATAGCCGGCTTCAGTCAGCTTACGGATCGCCAGCGACAAAATCTGCAGCCGCGCATCCGGCGTCGGCATATCCGACTCAAGAATACGTCGCTGCGGCTTGAACAGGCTCGGCAAGTGTGCATAGTTGTAAATCGAGAGGCGATCCGGGCTGGCCTCGATCACCCGGTCCAGCGTGCGGTTAAAACCAATCACATTCTGCTTCGGCAAACCGTAAATCAGATCAATACTGATCGATTTGAAGCCATTGGCGCGGGCGGCATCAATCACTGCAAAGGTTTCTTCTTCGGACTGAATGCGATTCACTGCCTGCTGAACGCCCTCGTCAAAATCCTGCACACCGACGCTCATGCGATTGAAGCCAAGCTCGCCGAGCAGCTCGACGGTAGCGCGATCTACCTTGCGCGGATCAACCTCAATTGAATACTCACCGTCTTCAATCAGCTTGAAATGCTTGCGGGTAGCACCCATCAACTGACGCATTTCGTCGTGCGAAAGAAACGTCGGCGTACCGCCACCCCAGTGTAGCTGGGCAACTTCGTGGTCGCCGCCTTCAAGATAGCCGCTCTGTAGCGCCAGCTCTTTTGCCAGATATTTCAAATACTTGGCCGAACGCCCGTGATCCTTGGTAATAATTTTATTGCAGGCACAGTAGTAGCAGATTGTGTTGCAGAAAGGAATGTGGAAATATAGTGAAAGTTGGCGGCTGATGGCGCCAATATTTCTTTTACCAAGCCAGAGTTTGGCTGCATCCGCATCAAAGGCTTCAACGAAGCGATCCGCTGTCGGATATGAAGTGTAACGTGGTCCGTTAATATCAAAACGGCTGATTATTTTCGGATCAAAAACAAAATTTGCTTCAGCTGAGTTCATTTTTTTAAGTGCTTACGTTAGTACTGATTGATGAACGGATTATCAAGTCGAGACGAACGAAGCTATTTGATGTGGATCAAATGTTCACCCTTACGGCTTTCATCTGCTTAGGTTAAAGAAAATGTCAACTCAAAGTCAGCCCGCAAAGTTTTCGCTGGAACTCGTTAAAACAGCTTGTTCAAACTGCAATCTTCGAGAACTCTGCCTGCCGCTGGGGCTTAGCCATGATGAAACAATCAAGCTGGATGAACTGGTATCCACCCGCAAACGACTGAAGCGCGGCGAGTATCTGTACCGCGCTAACCAGCCGTTCGAGTCAATTTATGCAATTCGCAGCGGCTTCTTCAAAACCGACGTGCTGCTCGAAGACGGACGCGATCAGGTGACGGGCTTTCAGATGACCGGTGAGTTGCTTGGTCTTGATGGCATCAGCAGTGAATCGCATACCTGCAATGCGGTCGCCCTTGAAGACAGCGAAGTTTGCACCATCCCTTTCTCGAACCTGGAAGGCCTTTCGCGTGAGATTCACACGCTGCAACATCATTTCCACAAGGTCATGAGCCGCGAAATCGTGCGTGACCACGGCGTCATGATGCTGCTCGGCATGATGCGTGCAGAAGAACGTCTGGCTACCTTCCTGCTTAATCTCTCACAGCGTTTCACGGCACGCGGCTACTCACCAGCCGAATTTAATCTGCGCATGACACGCGAGGAAATCGGCAGCTACCTTGGCCTGAAGCTGGAAACCGTCAGCCGCGCCTTCTCACGCTTTCAGGAAGAAGGACTGATTGCCGTTCAACAGAAGCACATCCGGATTCTGAATACGCCGGGCTTGAAAAAGCTGATGTCGCAACAACGCGCCTAACGTTCATGGCGCAAAGCGCCACCCCCGATGATGAAATCGCTTTACCAGGTAGGTCGGGGTTCACCCCGACAATGTTGGGCTGAAGCCCAACCTACGCTACGCCCGATCTGTCGTGTTATTTCAACCTGAAACTGACGACCGGCAAGTGACAGATCAAAGCCAGACCAGCAAACCGCCGGGGTTACGTGTCACTGCAACAGTCACGATGTACAGATAAACGAACAGCGCAATAACAAAAAATACCGAACGCTGCTGCTTCGTCCTTCCCCGCTTCAACGCCACCGTCCCGCACACAATGTAAGCCAGCAGGCCAATCAACTTTGCCGTCAACCAGCCGGTCACAAAAGGGTATTGTGCGCTGAGGATTGCCATGGTGATGGCACTGCCCAGTAATAACGTATCAACCACATGCGGGAAAACCCTGACCCAGCGCTGTTGCAGTTGTGGTGAATCCCCGAACATCCAGAAACCGCGCAGAAGAAACCCGGCGCCGCTCAAGACGACACAACTGACGTGCAGGTGCTTGAGCGCCAGATAAATCATCACCGGATTATCCCGCCTGCCCGTCGGCACGCGGTTTCAAATAAAACGGCAGGTGTATCCGGCACCACAAGCCAAACACCAGCAGCCAGCCGAGTGAAGCAAGCCAGATCAGATTGCCAAAACCACTCAAAACGACAAATTCACCAGCCAACCGCAAGACCACAACCAGTTGAAATACCCAGAACAGGCCCCAGGTCCAGCGATCCGTCGCCAGCGTCCGCCCGGAGTGGCCAAGCGTTACACGTGTTGCCATGCCAAGCAACATGGAAGCAAAGTAGCCGAGAGTCAGCGCATGGAGAGGTGCCAGACCGCCCCAGCTAAAGCCCAATGCCGACAACCCGCCCTGCACGGCATACAACATAAATCCGATGCCCAGCCAGAGCGTCGCCACATGATGCATGGCCAGTAAT
>CAJBIL010000116.1 GCA_903953145.1 uncultured beta proteobacterium | reverse complement strand
ATGTAACGGTACCGGTCTTCTGCGACTTCTTGATGAAGTAACGCAAACAACCGCAGCCAAGCCTGTCCTGAGCCTGCCGAAGGGTCACTGGTTATCCCGCAAGCGGTGAGAGCGAAGCGAGGGGGCGTAGCCAGGCGAACGAATCGCTACGCGAGTTTCACATTAAACGGGACTGCCGTGCTGACCTCACCCCCCGGCTTCCGTCCCGCCGGCACGTTCATCGATAGGCCATCGATTTTATCAAATTGTGCGTGCTCATTATGCGCTCACCTTACTCTAACGCGTCGAGAATAGCGCCCGTGCAGCATCATGACAACAAGAACTTCTCCTTATTGAGATTTACATCAATGGCACTAACTTAAGAAAAATATTTTACAGATCAATTGGATAGAGGGTGGCTGAGAGCCTCTAGCGTTATCATGCGGGTGTCGAATCCGTGATGCATAACGCGAAAGGATCAGCCACCATGAATAATAGCAAAAAAAAGCATCTTGCCGGACAGGTACGGAGGTTGCGGGCAAGATTTGTACAATCGGTTGGTGCGGTGTTGGGTAATGTTCTACCTGCGAAATCGCTGAAGCGGTGGATACGCGAGGAATGCGGCAACTACCGGCAACGCATCTACAGCCCGCTGCGAACGCTCACGCTATTTATCGAACAGGTATTGAGCGCGGATCACAGTTGCCAGGATGCTGTGGCACGGGGCTTAAGTGATCTGATATCGCAGAAGCAAGCCCCGTGCAGCCTGAACACGGCGGGGTACTGCAAGGCGCGCCAACGGCTGCCCTTGGGGCTTATTGGGCGCATGGGGCGAGAAACGGGTGAGTCTCTGTGCGCACAGCAGCCGAAGGAATGGCTCTGGCGGGGACGTGAAGTGAAGCTCGTGGATGGCGCGACGGTATCGATGCCTGACACGGAAGCTAACCAGGCGAATTTCCCGCAAAACCGGTCGCAGAAGGCGGGTCTGGGATTCCCTCTGGCACGGTTGGTGGCCGTTGTGTCGCTGTCCTGCGGGGCTGTGCTCGATTGGGCGGTCGGACCATGCAAAGGCAAGATGACGGGGGAAACGGCAATGATGTGGAAGCTCGCCGGGCAGCTTCGCAGGGGTGATATCGTGATCGCGGATCGCTACTACGCGGGCTATTTTATGATCGCGTTGTTTGTACAGTTGGGCGTTGATGTGGTGATCCGGCAGCATCAATTGCGGCACACGGATTTCAGGCGAGGCCAGCGTCTGGGGTTGAAAGACCACATCGTAAATTGGGATCGGCCGCAGCGCCCTGCATGGATGGATGCCAACACTTACGCGACCATGCCCGAGACACTCGTGATGCGCGAAGTGCGCATCGGCGGCTGGACGCTGGTGACGACGCTTGCCGATGCACAAGAAGTGAGCAAGCGGGACTTATACGACTTGTACCATCTCCGTTGGCAGATCGAGCTGGACATACGTTCAATCAAGACGGTGATGCAGATGGACGTGCTGCGCTGCATGACCCCGGAAATGGTGGAGAAGGAAATTGCCGTGCATATGCTCGCGTATAACATGGTGCGTGCGACGATGGCGCAAGCGGCCCACCTGGGGCGGGTGCTGCCGCGACAACTCAGCTTCAAAGGAGCGCTGCAACTGCTCAATGCCTTCGAGGAAAATTTGCGTCATTGCCCGCTTGGGAGACTCGTGGTGAACCATGCATTTTTGCTTGCGGGGCTTGCGAAAATGAAGCTGCCACACAGACCTGGACGGGTTGAGCCGCGAGCGGTCAAGCGAAGACCGAAGCCTCATGAATTACTAACCAAACCGCGAAAAATATTGCGTTCGAGGCTTTTGAAAAAACAACAGAGACATATTGCAGCATGCTTAAGTTAGTGCCATTGGAGATTTACATAATTCATGACGATTACATGATTTACCGTAGGGCGGGCTTTGCCCGCCGCGTCGGGCGTAGCCAGACCTACGAGATTCGGAGACCATGTCTTCAATTATGTAATCCTCAATAATCTACTCAGCCAGCAGCTATCTTGGATATACGGGGGACGGCAATTACATACATACGGTTTATCCGAAATGCTCGTGCCCCTCTGAATAACGCCTAAAAACAGTGCTTCAGTTGCAGGGCGGGTTGTAGGCTTGCGCAGCTGTCGTGGCAAAGTCACGAGGTTTGATTCTAACGTTTTGAATCGCCGATAAGAAATTTTGCGAGCTTTCGCCTTGTGACGAAATACCTGCTTACCCCAATGGCACTAACTTAAGCATGCTGCAATATGTCTCTGTTGTTTTTTCAAAAGCCTCGAACGCAATATTTTTCGCGGT